>JAHHTS010000042.1 GCA_020024475.1 Oscillospiraceae bacterium | reverse complement strand
TATTATTTTTTTGTTCACAGCCACATAAAAGAAATAAGGCTATAAACAATATAACTATTTTAACTTTTTTCATTCATTTTTTCCTTTCCTATAAAAACAATGACAGTTATAAGAATTTCCATAATGAACCAAATATAATTATCCATATAATTTTGTAAAAACAAAAAAACAACAGGTAATAATAAATCGCTATAATTTGTATAATTAAAATTTGTTTTTATTAATTTATATATTAGTGTTAAAGTTATTATTGATGAAAAGAAACCAAAAAATAAAAAGAAATTATAAAAAGCATCATAATTTCTAATAAATTTGGTAGATGAAATTTGAAATAATGCTTGAAGTGGTGATACGTTATACATTAAATTTCCACTTAGACATAAAAAGCAAAATAAACTCAGTAATATTAAAAATGACTTTTGAATTATCACAAAAAGTGAAATTTGTTTTTTATTTTTTATCCCCTTGAAATTCAACCACAAAATAACAGGCAATATATTGTCAAACATAATTATATTTTCTTTAATATTCGTATAAATAGGAAAATCTTTATATATGTTCATAGAATTTATTTTTGTAAAATTAAGCACTACACAAAGTAATAACATAATTATTATCATCGCAAAAACGGGATATGACAAAAGAATTATTTTTTCTTTATCCATTAATGCGCAAATAACAATAATCGAAAAGCCTATTATAATAGTGGCTAGTCCAGCTCGTTGCCCATGATACAGTTTCATATATTCACACATATTAGCAATTTGCCTTGCCATCAAAACAAATAAATAAATTAATATAAATAAATTAGCCAATGGTTTGCATTGCTTGCCAGTATTTGAAATATATATAATTATAATTTCAACTATCCCAGAAAAAAATAATGATAATATCCAGCTTTTTGCATCACTTGCTGAACTTGGTATAAATACCGCAAATGTAAATATAGAATAGCAAAATGCTAAAAAATATATATAATTAATTTTTGTTTTCATCACTATTGCTCCTAAAATCAAAGTTTCCTTTTGATTTTCTCCAACTTGTTCTCATAATCGCATCGTTCAAAAATCCTTTTCTTGATATATTCATCATATATGAATAGCTATATTCTTCACTTCTAACTCTAGCTATATTTATAAATAAAATCATAGTAGCGAATGCGATACCTGGTATGCCAAATAATCCAGCTAAAATTATATATATAATTCTTAAAATAATTATAGGTTCATAGAATGACGGAATAATGAAAGCTGAAATTGTACTTATAGCACACACTATCAATATTGCACTTCCTATAAGCCCTGCACCAATTGCAGCATCACCTATTATAAGTGCTGATACAATAGAAACTGTACTACCAATCGGTGCGGGGAGTCTAAGTCCTGCTTCCTTTATAATTTCAAACAAAACCGTTATCAATATTGCTTCCATAAAAAGTGGTAAAGGTGTTGCGTACCGTGATGAATAAATAAAAAACACAAGTTCACTAGTAAGTGCTTGTGGCGCATACGAGTAAAATGCAACATAAAACCCTGGTAAAGCTATTGCAATTAAAAAAGCCATATATCTTAAGATGCGCATAAAAGAAGCAAAATATGGTCTTTGAGTATAATCATCATTTGTTACGAAATTCTCATGAAAAAAATATGGATAAATCATTGCATAAGGTGTTCCATCAACAGTAATCCCGACTTTTCCTTCGCATATTTTTGCGCAAAATGTATCTGGTCTTTCCGTATATCCAACTGATGAAAAAAGTGATCCCTTGGTTTTATCAATAAAAGGAGAAATATATCCAGCCTCAAAAACCATAGGCAAATCAATTTCTTTTAATCTTTTAATAACATTATCTGCTAATTCTTTAGGACAATAGTCAGAATGATAATATACTACTATTTCAGTTTTAGTTTTTTCTCCTATCTGCATAGTACTTATAACAAGATTCTCACTTCTAATTCTTCGTCGTATTAAAGCCATATTTTTTCTACCTGCATCGGTAAAACTTTCTTTTGAACCTCTTAAATTCCCCTCGTTTGTAGGTTCTCCTACTCCTCTTGTAGGATATCCTTGAACAGACATAAGCATTGCTTGATTCATACCTTCTATAAATAGTAATGCAAATCCTGATGTTAAAAAAGTCATTGCTTGTTCAAATGTTGTCACTGTATTTTGGTTAAATGGTATTGTTGTATTATTTTTAATATAATCAAAAACTTCTTCTGGTTTTCTTTTTCCATCAAGCTCATTAAGAGGATGCAAATAAACATTCCATAATTTTTCCGAGTCTGTTAAATCCTCGCACATTGCAACTGCACATTTAACGTTAGAAATTTTTATATACTTAAAATAATAATCGGCAGAATTGTCAAACAAGCTATTTAAAGCTTGTTTATTTTTTTCTAAAGAAATAAATAATTGTTTCATATAATAACACCTCATTTTATTATTGCATCTATGTTTAGTTTTACTCACACAAGCCATAATAAATCGAGGTGAATTTATGTATTCGATGATTATACGAACAACAATAATGTTTTTTATTGTTATGTCTTCTGCCCGCATAATGGGCAAAAAAAATCTGGGTGAATTTCAACCCAGCGATTTAGTGGCCACAATGCTTATATCAAATCTAACATCAACAGTTATTGAATCTCCTGAACTACCACTGATATATTCAATCGTTCCTATAGTGATGATTGCATGTTATGAAGTATTTATTTCAGTAGCTGCTAAAAAAAGTAAAAAAATATCTGATATAACCCAGGGAACATCTAAAATATTGGTATTCCGAGGTATTATAAATCAAAAGGTTATGCAGGAATTACGCTTCACTACTAATGATGTTATTGAAGCTCTTAGAAGTAAAGATATATTTTATCTTGAAGAAGTTGAGTTAGCCATTGTAGAAACTACGGGTGTTGTAAATGTTTATCCAGATCCTAATGCCGACCAAAATATAAAAAAAGCCGATGTTCCTCCTTTTCCAGTAATATCAGATGGTAATTTTTTAATAGATAATTTCAATTTTGTAAGAACCAATAAAGAAAAAATTACTAAAATTTTGAAAAAAGAAAAAACCAATCTACAAGAAGTATTATTACTTCTTATAGATGGTGATGGAAATTACAATATAACAATAAAGGAGAAACTATGAAACATTTTTATATAGCATTATTTATTTTCTTGCTAATTCTATCTACAGGATTTTTTTCACACAGATATATAAAAAACACTGTTGACGATATGACTGTTCAACTAGAGATTATCGATGATGAGAGAACTTTAGAAAGTGTTAATAGTCTTAAAAAAATTTTAAACAATAAAAAAGATATGCTCTTATGTTTTTTAAACAAGGAGCATATCAACGAAATCGAATTTAATATTGTATTATTAGAAAATCGGTTAAAAGAAAATAACATTGAAAATTATAATGAAACAAAACTAAAAATCATAAATGATTTAAATCAATTATGCGAAAATCCTATTGATTTTATTTAACCATTTTTCTTATTCAAAAGCTTATTGAGTTCATCAAAAAAAGTATTTACATCGCTGAATTGTCTATATACAGATGCAAAGCGAACATAAGCAACTTCATCAAGTTTTTTAAGTTCATCCATAACCATTTCGCCTAAATCTACCGATGAAATCTCTGATTTAAGACTGTTTAAGATTCTATATTCAATATTATCTACAGCTTTTTCCAATGCCTGTATAGAAACTGGGCGCTTTTCACAAGACTTAATCATTCCATTGAGTAATTTATCACGATTAAAAGATTGAATTGCCCCATCTTTTTTCTTTACCATTATTGGTGTTATTTCGACAATTTCAAATGTTGTAAAGCGTTTTCCACAACTAATACATTCTCTTCGTCTACGAATTCTTTCCCCGTCTTCTGTTGGTCTTGAGTCTATTACTTTACTGTCAAGACATCCGCAAAATGGACATTTCATAATTAAAACCTCTATTTAAATATTACATTTTTATTTTATAAATTTTTATGATTAAATTAAGTATATCAATCTATAAGAAAATATAAAGAATTTTTTAAACTTTCACTACTATCAATATTTTCGTTATAAACTTCAATAAGTGCAGCATCTATATTAAACCTGTTCTCCGCATACGACAAAAGTTTCTTCAGATTAAAAGTTCCTCTACCTGGCAATAAACTATTTTCATTTCCTTTACTATCACTGATATGTATATGAGATATTCTTTTCCCCATAATATCTAAAACTTGATACGGATCTTGTTTAGCGCGTATGGCTTGTTTTAAATCAAAAACAAATTTTATGTCTTTATCTGCATATTTTACAAATTCGAGTAAATTATCACTATAACCACATTTGAATCTTACTACATTTTCTTGGCTAATATAAACTCCATACTCTCTAGCTTTTTTCGATAACAAATTTAAGTTGTTAGTATATCTTTTTATTGTCATATATTCAGCTGTAATATAACATCCATGAATTACAACATATTTAGCACCGAGAATCTGGCAGGCTCTAAAATATTTTTCATAATATTTAATTGAGTCTGCCAGTTTATAGTCATTTTTTGAAAAAAACATAAATGTTTCTATCGCTGAAGTATAAGGATGAATGGAAAGTACTTTTATTTTGTTTTCATCTGCAATTTTTCGCAACTCTCTTACATAATTTTCATCCAATTCACTATCAGTATTAAAAAATATTTCTGTATATTTAGCTCCTGATTCAGCAACTTTTATTAAAGATTTTTTAGTTTTTTCTGGATAAAAGCAACCTGTTGAAATACCTATATTCATCAATACACCCCTTAGTCCATAAAAAATGAAACCTGATTTGTTTTAGGCATATCACCTAGTGCACCTACTGAATACAAAGTATCTATAACCGATGATGATGCACCAGCTGCCCTTTGAAATTCTTCTACAGATAAAAAATCCGTTGTTTCTTGACAAGCTTTTTCAAGTTGCATGGCAGCCGTTTCACCCACACCTTTAAGTGACATATATGGAAGTCTTATTTTACCGTCAGAAACCGCATAAATTTTTGCTTTGCTTTCGCCAAGTTTAATCGGTAAGAACTCATAACCTCTAGCAAGCATCTCACACACCATTTGTAAAGAGGTTCTCAATTCTTCGTCTTTAGCATTTTTTTCTACACGAAGTCTCCGTGTTACTTCTTTAAGCTTTTTAGTCGCTACTGATTTTCCTCCCACGGCTGATTCATAATCAATGGCTTCCCCTCGAACTGTGAAATATGTTGCATAAAATTCAATTGGATAATACAATTTAAACCACATAAGCCTGATTGCTGCCATTAAATAAGCAACCGCATGAGCTTTAGGAAACATGTATTTTATTTTTTTACAGCTTTCTATATACCAATCTTCTACTCCATGCTCACGTAGCATATTTTCAGTTTCAGAATCAAATTCTTTAGCAGCCTTGCCTTTACGAGTAATTTCCATTATTTTAAAAGCTTTTGCCTTATCAACACCTTTTTTAATAAGAGTTAACATAATGCTATCACGAGTACCAATTACATCTGCAATAGTACAAGTTTTATTTTTAATCAAGTCCTGCGCATTTCCATTCCATACATCTGTGCCATGGCTTAAACCCGATATTTGAATAAGGTCTGCAAATGTTTGCGGCTGTGCCTCAATAAGCATTTGACGAACAAAATCTGTACCCAGTTCTGGAATGCCGAATGTTGATGTTTGACTTTGAATATCCTCCGGGCTCACACCAATTGGCTCAGTACTAGTAAGCATTTTATAAACTTGTTTATCATTCATAGGTACATCTGCCATCTTAATACCAGTAAGGTCCTCTAGATGCTTGTACATTGTTGGAACATCATGCCCAAGAATATCTAGTTTTAATAGTGTATCATGAAGATATTTGAATTCAAAGTGCGTTGTAATAACACCTTTTTCTTTAGAGTCTGCTGGATGCTGTACTGGGCAAAAATCATATACTTCATAATTTGAAGGAACGACTACCATACCGCCAGGGTGCTGACCAGTTGTTTTTTTTACGCCAGAGCACCCTAATGTAAGTCGGTTTTCTTCAGCTCTGTTGCACGTTATACCTCTTTCATCAAGATATTTTTTTACATAACCATAAGCGGTCTTATCTTGTAAAGCAGATACTGTGCCTGCTTTAAATACGTATTCATGTCCAAATAATTCTTCAGTATATCTATGTGCATTTGCTTGATATTCCCCTGAAAAATTAAGGTCTATATCTGGCTCTTTATCGCCATTGAATCCAAGAAAAGTTTCAAATGGAATATCATTGCCATCTCCGTACATTTTTTCCCCGCAAACAGGACAGTACTTGTCTTCCAAATCAAAACCTGTAAGAACATTTTCAGGAACATCAAAAGTGGAATATTTACATTTTTTACATAACCAGTGTGGTGGCAAAGGATTAACTTCTGAAATGCCAGAAAAAAATGCTAAAGCTGATGATCCTACCGAGCCACGAGAACCGACAAGATAGCCATGTTCCTCACTGTTGTGCACTAATTTCTTAGCAATGACATAAAGAACTGCATATCCATGTGTAATAACACTATTAAGTTCTTTTTCCACTCTTTCGACTATAAGTTGTGGTGGATTTTCTCCATATAAATTATGCAACTTAGTGTATGTTGCCTCTTTAAGTTCATCTTCCGCACCATCAATACTTGGTGGAAATGTACCCTTAGGTATAGCTCTTATGCCATCTTCAATCATATTGGCAATAAGATTTGTGTTAGTTACTACAACTTCGTAAGCTTTATCTTTGCCTAAATATTCAAACTCCTTGAGCATTTCATCAGTGGTCCTAAAATACAATGGCGCTTGTTGGTCAGCATCATTAAATCCCATTCCAGCCATTAATATACTACGAAATTTAGAATCTTCCATATTAAGAAAATGAACATCTCCGGTAGCTACTACTGGTTTTCCCAGTTCTTCCCCTAATTGAACTATAAGTTTATTATAACTTTCTAAAACCAATTCAGATTCGACTTTACCATCTCTTACCATAAACTCATTATTTCCAATAGGCTGTATTTCTAGATAATCATAAAAATCAGCTATTTTTAGTAATTCGTCATGACTTTTTCCATCAACAATCGCTCTGTAAAGTTCACCTGCTTCACACGCTGAACCAATGATCAAACCTTCTCTATACTTTATAATTTCACTTTTAGGCATACGCGGTGTCTTAAAAAAATAATTTAAATGACTAAATGATATAAGTTTATATAAATTCTTAACACCAGTTTGACTTTTGGCAAGTAATACTATATGATTGCTTCTTCTTGGTAATTTATCAGTACTGCTAAGATCTGAATTTATTTTTTCTATATCAGTTATACCTTCTTTTTCAAGATCATTTATTAATCCCTCAAAAATCTTAGAAAGCATTATGGCATCATCAGTCGCACGATGGTGATTAAAGTTACCTAGTCTATAATGTTCTGCTAGAATATCAAGCTTATGTTTTTTCAAATCTTGTAAAAGATTTCTAGCTAACGGCAACGTGTCAAGAAATGGATATTGAAAGTCTATTCCGACCTTTTGAGCATTCACTTTCAAAAAGTTAACATCAAAATCTGCTGCATTATGTGCTACAAGAATTCTATCGCCTATAAATTCTTTAAAACTTTCTATAGCTTGTTTTTGACTTGGTGCGCCTTTTACCATATCATCTGTTATTCCAGTGAGCTTAACTATTTCAACTGGAATTGATTTACCTGGATCAGCGTAAGTATGAAATTCACTAATAACTTCGCCATTTTTCCATATGATTGCACCTATTTCAGTAACTGTTTCAGAATTAGGATTTAACCCTGTGCTTTCTATATCGAAAATAACAAATTCTATATCTCTAATTTTCCCTGTTTTACTTCCTTCATAGACCTTGACAATATTATCTACAAGATAACCTTCACAACCATAAATAACTTTAAAATTTGGGTCATCTTTTTGTATTTTATCACATTCTAACATTGCTTGTGGAAACCCTTGTGCCACACCATGATCAGTTATCGCAACTGCACGATGACCAAGAGTATGAGCATATCTAACAGCATCATCAGGGTTTATAAGTGCATCCATAGCTGAGAGCTTAGTATGGAGATGCAACTCTACACGTTTAACTTCTGCTGGATCTATTTTATCTTTAACTTCAAATGTAACTATATCTCGAGCCATTATAACATAATCTCGGTCATATTTGTCCATCTGACAATCACCATTTACAAGAAAGTACATGCCTGGTTTTACAGAATCCCACTTGTCAAAATTTTTCTCATTAGGATCAAGAAGAATTTTAACATTTATTGAGTTTTCTCCATCAGTGATTGAATAAATATATACTTTTCTGAAATTTCCTTGTTGAGCAACTGAAAAAACTCTTCCACAAACAATAACTTGCCCATTTTGTTCAAGGGCATATTGTATTGTATTTATATTTTTTGGAACAAAATATTTACCTTTTAAAACTTTTATAGAATTATCTTTTATATCTAATCCATCTATAACAAAATCTGTATACTTCGGCTTTTTATCAACCATCTTTACGATTGGAGGTAAAATAGAAAAATCCTCTTCTTGTTTATCATCGCTTTCTACTAGCTCAAATCTTACTGGCACAACAACTCCAGTTAATTTTGAAATATATTCTGTTAAAAGATTTTCAAAGTCCCCACCTTTCAAAAATCCATATCCTTTGCTCACAGTGATATATATAACATTATCTATATATTTAAGTTGTGAATCTTTGAAAAAATTAATAGGTATATTCATTACATCATCACAAAAATGTTGCAAAAGTGTAATCAGATTTTCTGTGCTGAGTGTAGAAAAATCGAATTTATTTATTATTGAAACCGAATAATCCTGATATTTATTACATAAAAATACAGCAAAGTCTTCTATTGCCCTATAAGGGATAAGCCGTGATGATGAAATCACGGCCGAAAAATGCGAACTTTTATGATGAATATCTATTTTATCGATTGTCACACCATTAAATTCATTTATATAATTTGAATTATTGTAGTCATTAAAAACTGAAAGAATTAAATTACTCATCTTTCTCCTCTAAAAACTTATAAATATCCTGTACAAATTCGTCTATAAAGTCACCATTCAAAACTTTTTCTTTCACACCATTTTTGAACAGAACTGCATTATTCTTGCCACAAGCAATACCTATATCCGCTTCTTTAGCTTCTCCAGGCCCATTAACTGCACAGCCCATAACAGCCACTTTTATATCCTTGGTTATACCTTTTAATTTTTCTTCAACTTGAGTTGCTATATTAGCCACATCAAGATTTGTTCTGCCACAAGTTGGACAAGAAATAATTTCTGGACCTGCCACCTTGATTCCAGCAGCACGCAATATATCAAATCCTGCTGGTATTTCTTTAAGCGGTGTATCTGTTAGACTGACACGAATAGTATCACCTATTCCATCCATCAACAAAGTACCAATACCCATACCTGATTTAATTAGTCCCATACGGTATGTACCTGCTTCAGTAACACCAAGATGTAATGGATAATCGCACATTTGGTCAAGTTTTCGATATGCAGCAATCATTGTTTGAACATTAGATGATTTTATTGAAACAACAATATCATCAAAATCAAATTTTTCTAGTAATCTAATATGATACATAGCACTTTCGCATAGAGCGTCTGATGTTGGTTCGCCGTATTTAGCAAGGATTTCTTTTTCTAAGCTTCCTGCATTAACACCAATTCTAATAGGAACATTGTGTGTTTTGCAAGCTTCAACAACTTCTCTAACTTTATCATCATCACCGATGTTTCCAGGATTTATACGCACTTTATCTACACCTGACTCAACAGCAGCAATGGCTATACGATAATCAAAATGAATATCAGCAACAAGTGGAATATTAATATTTGACTTAATGGCTGGTATAAGTCGTACATCTTCCAATGTAGGTATGCTTACGCGTAAAATTTGGCATCCCTCTTTTTCCAAAGCAACAGCTTGCCGAACATTTCCAGCAACATCGCTTGATTTAACATTAAGCATACTCTGTACGAGTATAGGATTATCCTTACCAATATAAATATTACCAATTTTTACCTGTTTTTTTTCATGTCTCATAACTTTCACCATGTTATACAAAGAATTTTGTTATATCACTAAATGTTACAAATGCCATAAATCCTAAAAGCAATATCATTCCAACACTATTTACAAGTATTTCATATTTCTGATTAAGTGGTTTACCTCTTACAAGTTCTACAAGTAAAAAAACTAATCTACCGCCATCTAAAGCTGGAAATGGTATAAGATTAAATACACCAAGATTTATTGTAATCATTGCCAAAATCATAAGAACTGGTTCGATACCATAATTTACAGCATCACTTATCGTTGTAACTATTCCAACTGGACCTGACATCTGATTTATAGCAATATTTCCAGTCATCAAATCTATCAGGCTTAAAAACACCATTCTTGCTATGCTTATTGTCCAATTAAAAGACTCTTTAATCATATTTGGTAATGTTTTTTCTATAGGCAAAACTGTAAAATCTATTACCATTTGTTTAAGTCCATTTTCATCAATATATGTGTCAAAAGTTACATTTTCAAGGTCTACTTTTTTTCCGTCTCGGATAACTGTGAAATTTGCTTGACCATTCTGTGTTCTTGCAAATTCATAGATTATATCATCTGCAATATAACATTTGCGGCCATTAATTGCAACAATTTCATCTCCTACCATAAGCCCTGTCTGTTGTGTCATAGCATTTTCATAAAAGCTACTTACAGTACGACTCGTTATAGCTTCTTTTGTGCTTGTAAGATAGAACAAAACAGCAAATCCTAAAATCATATTCATAAAAGCGCCAGCTAATACAACTGCTATACGATTTTGAACAGGAGCATTTGAAAATGAACCTTCTACATCACTTTCCTCGTCTTCTCCTTCCATAGCTACATATCCTCCAATAGGAAATGCTCTTACAGAATAATCAGTATCTCCTTTGGTTATGCCAAAAAGTTTTGGTCCCATACCAATACTAAATTCATTTACTTTTATTCCACTCATTTTAGCAGTGATAAAATGACCCATCTCATGAATGATTATTACCACGCTGAAAACCAAAATTGAAACAATAATACTCATTTAAATCAAAAACCTCTAATTATAATAATTGTGTATCAACAAATTCTCTTGCTTTTCTATCTGTTTCAAACACTTCTTCTAAAGTATATTCATCTGAAAAATTAAAATGTGAAATTACCTTATAAACAATACGACCAATATCGCTAAATTTAATTTTATCTTCTAAAAAAAGTTGCACTGCCCTTTCATTTGCGCCATTTACTGCACAAGGATATAAACCACCTTTATTTATGGCTTCTATTGCTGCTTTTAGACATAAAAAAGTATCTGAATCAGCAGCAGAAAATGTTAAATCTTTCATATTCCAAAAATCTAGACTATCCACTGGACAATCTAATCTGTCTGGATAAGTAATTGCATATTGAATCGGTAATCTCATATCAGGCACACCCATCTGCGCTATTACGCTATTATCAGCAAATTGTACAGCGGAATGAATTATACTTTGACGATGTACAACAATTTGAACATCATTGGCTTTTAGTCCAAATAGCCATACAGCTTCGATAAGTTCAAGTCCTTTGTTCATGAGTGTTGCTGAATCTATGGTTATTTTTGCTCCCATAGACCAGTTAGGATGTTTCAACGCCTGCTCTTTTGTTACATTTTCAAGTTGTTCCCGTGTGTATCCAAAAAAAGGACCTCCGGAGGCTGTCAAGATAATTTTTTTCAAAGTTTTTGCACTATAAGGATCTTGTAGACACTGAAAAATTGCCGAATGTTCACTATCAACAGGTAAAAGCTTAACACCTTTTCTTTTTACAGCATCAATGACCAGTTTGCCACCGGTCACAAGGCTTTCTTTATTTGCCAGTGCTACATCTTTTCCACTTTCAATAGCCGCCAATGTAGCTTCTAATCCAGCTATACCCACAACAGCATTTAGCACTACTGTATCTTTTTCTTCAAGTTGAGCAAGCTGAACAAGTCCTTCCTTCCCTATTATAAGCTTTACACCAAGCTTAGTTGCTTTGTCTTTGAAATTATTACCTGCATTTTCATCAGTTAAGCATACATATTTTGGTCTAAACTCAATAATTTGTTTCTCTAATTTATCTACACTTCTATTTGCTGATAAGGCAACAACTTTTATATTATGCTTACGACAAACATCAAGCGTCTGTGTTCCTATAGAACCGGTAGAGCCTAATAAAATTATCTTCTTATACATTAAAAACACCACCATTTGCAATTACTAGTCCTATTGTCGATGAAACCAATGGAGCTACTAAAAGAATACTGTCAAATCTGTCCATCACACCACCATGTCCTGGCATTATTTTTCCATAATCTTTAATGCCTACTTGTCTTTTTACTGCTGAAGCAAAAAGATCTCCAACCATACCTACGATTGAACCAAATGCGGTTATAATCCCAATAGCAATAATGTGTTTAAAATCAAACGAATGAGTTAGTTGAGAATTTTCAAGAATTGGTTTTAATAAGGAATATGACCACAATATAAGCCATGTAAGACAAACCGAACCTACAATTCCGCCAATGGCTCCTTCGATTGTTTTTTTAGGGCTAAGTGTTGGTGCAAGCTTATGTTTGCCGAAGAAATATCCACTAAAATATGCAAAGACATCTCCACCCCAAGCAACCGCAGCAGTACATACAAGCAAAAAAGCTCCATCCCAGCCATATGTATTGTATGGCAACAAATTCTTAAATCGTAGAATAGAACCAAACCCAATAAGAATATATATTCCAAATGCAATTTGTGATGCGATTGTTGTAAATTTAATATTATCAAAATTAAACACAACGATAAATGCAAAGGCAACAACAAAAAGAGCTGATGTTAACATATAATTCACATTATTATAATAGCTTGGCAATATGAAAACTACAAAGCCTAATACATCCAAAACAAATTCTGTAATTTTGACATTTCCTTCTTTAAATGCGTTTTGTATCTCATGCATAGCTATTGCGTATAGAACGAATAATACCGCATCAAACATCCATGTGTTGAACTGACTTAATACTAAAAACAGTATTACTATTCCGACCAGTCCAGATATCACTCTTGTTTTCATATTTTCTCCTTAAACACCACCAAATCGTCTGTTTCTTTTATTAAATTCAATAATTGCGTTATCTAAGTCTTTTCTAGTAAAATCTGGCCAAAGAACATCCATATAAATAAATTCTGAATACGCAATCTGCCAAAGTAAAAAATTAGAAATTCGCTTTTCACCACTTGGTCGAAGAATAAAATCCGGATCAGGCTGACCTTTTGTATAAAGATTATCACTAAATAAATTTTCATCAATATCTTCTATATCGATTGCACCATTCTTAACCATTTTAGCTATATTTTTTGTTGCTCTCACTATTTCACCTCTTGATCCATAGTTAAGCGCAATATTGAGAACCATACCTGTACGATCTTTTGTTTCTTCTTCAATCTCAATCATCAAATCATATAACTCTTTGTCAAATGCTGATTTATCCCCTAAAAAAACAATTTTGTTATTTTCTTTTTGATAATCAAAAGCTTTTTTCAAATAATCTTTTAATAATGACATTATTCCATTCACTTCTTCCACTGGTCTTTTCCAGTTTTCAGTGGAAAAAGCATAGAAAGTTACGGATTCTAGGCCTAATTCATTGCAATATCTTGTAATATCCTGAAATACTTCCGCACCTTTTTTATGTCCCATATTTCTTGGTAACATTCTCTTTTTGGCCCATCTTCCATTACCATCCATTATAATTCCTATATGTTTCGGAATTGTGATATTTTTATCCATTATTTTCCCCTTTTATAAATACAAAATAAAGGGCATATAGTTCATATGCCCTTTACTGAATAAGCAAAATGTAAAATTACAGTTCCATTACTTCTTTTGATTTTTTTTCTGCTATTCCATCAATTTCTTTAATAAATTTATCTGTAATTTTTTGAACCTTATCTTCGAGATTTTTCAAATCATCTTCTGTGAGTTCACCTGATTTTTTTGCTGCTTTAAATTTATCCATTGCATCTCGTCTGATATTTCTTACAGCAACTTTTGAATCTTCTGCCATTTTTGAAACATCTTTAACTAGAGCTTTTCTGCGTTCTTCTGTTGGCGCAGGAAAGTTAAGCCTTACGCTTACACCATCATCAATTGGATTGATGCCAATATCTGATATCTGAATTGCTTTTGTGATATCTTTGAGAAGTGTACGATCCCAAGGTTGAATCGAAAGAGTTCTTGCTTCAGTCACTGAAACTGTTGCAACTTGATTTATAGGTGTTGGTGTGCCGTAATAATCAACTGTAACTTTATCAAGAACACCAGGATTAGCGCGTCCCGCACGAATAGATGCATATTCGCTTTCAAGGTGTTTAACTGCTTGGATCATTCTGTCTTCATATGCTTTAGTCATAATCTCTCTCCTTTATTCTGTAACCAGTGTGCCAATATTTTCGCCATTTAATGCTTTGACAATATTTCCATCACTCATATCAAATACTAAAATTGGCAATTTATTATCACGACACATCGTTGCTGCTGTCATATCCATTACATTAAGTTGATCATTTAAAACTTGTGTGAATGTTAATGTGTCATATTTAACTGCATCATCATATTTTTTAGGATCTTTATTATAGACACCGTCAACCATTGTTGCTTTAAATATAATGTCAGCATTTATTTCTGCAGCTCGTAATGATGCTGCTGTATCTGTTGAGAAAAATGGGTTACCTGTACCACAAGCAAAAATAACAACTCTTCCTTTTTCTAGATGTCTTGTTGCACGATTTCTAATATATGGTTCAGCTACTTGCTGCATCTGCAATGCAGCTTGAACTCTTACTTCAACTCCAAGTTTTTCAAGTGCATCGGCAACTGAAAGAGCATTCATGACAGTTGCAAGCATGCCTATCTGGTCTGCTCTAGTTCTTTCCATATCCCCACTAGAACGTCCACGCCAAAAGTTGCCTCCACCTACTACAATAGCAATTTCTGCTCCTAAATCATGTGCATCTTTTATATTTTTACAAATTTCTAACACTGTAGGATAATCAAGTCCAAAACCTTTATCCCCCGCTAGTGCTTCACCACTTAATTTAATCAATACTCTCTTATATTTAATAGACATATTCGGCACCCCGTATACATATTATTTTATATTATTTTACTATATTCTAAGTGTAAAGTAAAGTATTATTATTTTAATATTTTCGTAAAACTCCTTTACTAAAGAATATTAACAAACCATATGACATTATTAATCATATATATTTAACAAAAAATCCTTACGGTCAAATTGCCGTAAGGATTTTTAGAACTTAGGTTTATTATTTTGTCATGCTAGCAACTTCAGCTGCAAAGTCATCAACTTTCTTTTCAATACCTTCGCCTTTTTCAAAGCGTGTAAATGCAAGAATTTTGATATCTCCACCTAAAGCTTTTGCTGTAGCTTCTGTATAATCAGAAATTGACTGTTTATCATCTTTAACAAATGCCTGTTCTACCAAGCAGTTTTCTTTATAGTATTTAGCAATTCTACCATTAACCATTTTTTCTGCAATAGCAGCTGGCTTACCTTCATTGATTGCCTGCTGAGTAAGAATTTCTTTTTCTTTTTCAAGAACTTCTGGCTCAACATCTTCTTTATTAAGATATGCTGGGTTAGCAGCTGCAATCTGCATAGCGATATCTTTACCGTATGCTTCAAATTCAGGCTTAGCAAATACTTCATCAGAAACTTCAAAGTTTACAAGAACACCATGTGTACCACCTGCATGAATATAAGAAACACATGGACCTTCATATCTAGAAAAACGACGAATTTTAAGATTTTCACCGATAACCAAGATTTTTTCCTGGAGAGCAGCTTCAACTGTATCGCCATTTGACATTGTTTTTGTAAGAAGTTCTTCAACTGTAGCTGGATTTGTGTCTGCCACTACTTTTGCAACTTCTGCAACAAATGCTTTAAACTGTTCATTTTTTGCAACAAAGTCTGTTTCAGAGTTAACTTCTACAACAACACCAATTTTATTTTCTTTGTCAACTGTTGCGTAAACCATGCCTTCAGCTGCAATTCTGCCTGCTTTTTTAGTAGCTGCAGCGAGACCTTTTTCTCTGAGAACTTCGATAGCTTTATCGAAATCGCCATTTGTTTCTGTAAGAGCTTTTTTGCAATCCATCATACCGCAACCTGTGCGTTCACGAAGATTTTTAACATCACTTGCTGTAAATGCCATAGTTTTGTTCCTCCACTATATTATATTTCCTGTTGATTTGTATATAAAATTAACACTAAATTATTCAGCTACTTCTTCTGTTTCTTCAACAGCTACAGTCTGTTCGCCCTGACGACCTTCGATAACAGCATCAGCCATTGCACCTGCAATAAGTTTAACTGCTCTAATAGCATCGTCGTTACCAGGAATTACATAGTCAACTTCATCTGGATCACAGTTAGTATCAACAATAGCAACAACTGGTATACCCAAGTTTTTTGCTTCTGCTACTGCGATTTTTTCTTTTCTTGTATCTACAATAAACATAGCTTTTGGCAATGTACCCATGTTTTTGATACCACCCATGAACTTTTCAAGTTTTTCAATTTCAAGTTCAAGTTTAATAACTTCTTTTTTAGGAAGAAGATCAAATGTGCCGTCTTCTTTCATTTTGTTGAGCTGTTCAAGACGAGCAATTCTTTTCTTAATTGTTTTGAAGTTTGTAAGCATACCGCCAAGCCATCTAGCGTTAACAAAATGCATACCACATCTTTCTGCTTCTTCTTTAATAGCTTCCTGAGCCTGTTTCTTTGTGCCTACAAACAAAATTTCGCCACCTTCAGCAGAAATATCTCTGATGAAATCGTATGCATTGTCAAGCATTTTAACTGTTTTCTGCAAGTCAATTATATAGATACCATTTCTTTCTGTGAAGATGTACTTAGACATTTTAGGGTTCCATCTTCTAGTCTGATGACCGAAGTGTACGCCGGCTTCAAGCAATTGTTTCATTGATACTGATGACATAAATTTTACCTCCGTTTGGTTGTGTCCTCCGCTGTATTTTGCAAATTTTTATGGGATATACTTTAAATACACCACCCATAAGGAATACAGCGTGCGTATTTTCGCTCCGATATTGTACCACGAGTCAACTATATTGTCAATACCATTTAATCAAAAAATCTTTTAATGCAATGAAAATTAATTATATTCAACATTTATTTTGCCATTTTTTCCTAGCGTTTGAATTTCAGGTGTATTTATCAATATTACATCCTGACCAACCGTTATTACATCTTTCCACGCTATCTTTATATCTTTACCTCTACCTAATAAACCCAAAAATTTAGGTCTTCCAAACACTACAAGGTTTTCAACAACACCTGTTTGCTCACTAAATTCTATATCATCTGCCCTGCCGATGTTTTGTCCTGTGACAATACTGATTATATCCTTCTGACATAAAATAGAAAGAGACACCATAAAATCACCTCCATACTTATTTATATGCAAAAGTAATTTTCTGTGTGTCTCTTAACATTATACTTCCAGTTGTTTTTTTACTGTAGACAAAACTGATTTTTCAATTCTGGAAACTTGTGCCTGACTTATACCTACTATGGCTGCAACTTGAGTTTGAGTTTTACCTTGTAAATATCTTAAATTCAATATATATTTTTCTCTTTTTTTAAGTCTATGAAATACATCCTGTAAAATTATTTTAGATGCGAATGCATCTTCAAAATTATCTTCTTTAATTTGATCCAACAAAAAAACTCCATCATTTTCATCCGTGAATGCGGGTTCATAAAGAGAAACTGCAGGAGATATTGCTTCTAATGCATTGCTAATTTCAAATTTGGTTGCACCTAACGCCTCTGATATTTCATCACTTGTAGGCTCCTGATTATTTTTTCTCATATATTGTTCTTTGTAGTTTAATGCTTTATAAGCTAAATCCTTTACACTTCTGCTAACTTTTATTGAACCATTATCCCTTATATACCTTTTGATTTCACCTAAAATCATGACAACTCCATATGTTGAAAATTGTACATTTAAATCCGGATTAAAATTATTTAGAGCTTTAATTAAACCTATACACCCAACTTGAAACAAATCATCTGGGTCAACATTTCTATTATTTACTTTTTGCATAACGCTTAAAACAAGTTTTAAGTTAGCCATAACAAGAGTATCTTTTGCCATCTTATCTCCACTTTTCATTTTTTTGATAAGTTTTTCTCTTTCTTTTTCGGATAAATTTGGTAATTCAGATGTATTTATACCCGTTATTTCAACTTTTTTATAATACAGAAATATCACATCCCTACATCTTTTATAAATTGATTATTTGTAAAAATGCGATATTTTATGTATGTTAATTGCTGTCAACCATTTTTTTCTATTTCTCTTCTAAGCTTTTTTAATATTCTTTTTTCCAGTCTCGAAATATATGATTGAGAAATTCCTATTATATCAGCCACTTCTTTTTGTGTCTTTTCTATGCATCCATCTAGGCCAAATCTCATAATCATTATCTCTTTTTCTCTTTTGTTCAAACAATCTAAAGATTGCCAAACTATATCTCTCTCACACTCTTCTTCTATATTTTTACTTGCTTCATCATCATCAGTATAAAGAACATCTATCAAATTTAATTCATTTCCATCTGTATCCGTAGACAAAGCTTCATCCATACTTATATCTATATTTCTGTTTGACCGCTTGCGCAAATACATAAGTATCTCGTTCTCTACGCATCTTGAGGCATATGTTGCAAATTTTATATTTTTAGAAGGTGCAAAACTTTTTACCGCTTTTATAAGCCCCATTGTTCCTATTGACGTTAAATCATCAATGGAAATTCCTGTATTTTCGAATTTTTTAGCAATATAGACTACAAGTCTAAGATTATGCACAATAAGTAGATTTATAGCTTCTGGATCTTTTTCTTCTAGTCTAGAAAAAATGTCTTGTTCTTCTTCTGTCGTCAGTGGTGGTGGTAATAACTGTGGTCCATTTATGTAAAACACATTATTTAACCTAGTTATTGCAGTTAAAATTTTTCCTATTAAAATGCTCTTCATTTTTATTCCCCTATCATATTGAAAATTTCTTTGCCAAAAAGTAGCTTTACTTCTCCATTCATATTTTTATTTGTTATAACTATTAAGGTGTTTTTTATTTCCTTATTTTTGTCTTTACAAATCACTTTATCAGGCTTTATGGCTGGAAGCATACCTTCATTTGAAATATCAGAATAAAATATAGGAGTTATTCTTTTATCTTCAATTGTACTTTCAGAAAAAAACAAAGATATACTTTCATATAAGTTTTTTTCAATAAAACTTGATATAAATGAAAAATCACAAAGTAAAAGATTTTTATTGCCTAAAATATCCTTTAGCCTAAATCCAGTATCATAAAGTGCTGTTCCTTCTATAACATTACCATTTATATAAATAATAAAATTATACATAATATCTTTTTCATAGGAGTAAAAAACTTTTTCAAAAATCGATATTGCCAAATACACAATTATTATGCAAAAAACTAGTAAAATTGGGTTTATATTCATATAAATACAAAAATTATTTGTATAAAAAACCTTTTGTC
>JAHHTS010000041.1 GCA_020024475.1 Oscillospiraceae bacterium | reverse complement strand
TTGTAACATCTGTTGTAATAAATCAAAAATATTTTGACCATAACGTAAAAAATAGGTTACACAATTTATAATTTATTCAAAGGCTCAAAAGTTTGTGGTATAATAAAAACATAAAACTTTTGGTAAAGATATGATTTGTGTATAAATAATATTTTATAATTTCTAAAATATAGCTAACATTAAAATTATAATATTAACACACATTTCAAAACTTAAATTATTGGAGGCATTAAAAATGAAATTAGACAGAGTTATAGCTGTTAGAAACAAAAAAACAATCTACCGTGATGATGATAAATGTATAAAAGTTTTTCATAAAGATTTTACAAAGGCAGATGTTCTAAACGAAGCTCTTAACCATGCAAGAATTGAATTAACTGGCATAAATGTACCAAAAATTCTTGAAGTTACAACTGTGGACGGAAAATGGGCTATTATTTCTGAATATATAAGTGGCAAAACTATGGCTCAACTTATTAATGAAAATCCTGATAAAAAAGATGAATATCTTGAACTCCTTGTTGATTTGCAGATTGATATAAATAAACACAGTTGCACATTGCTAAACAATTTAAAGGACAGAATGAATCTTCACATCTGTCAGTCAGGTCTTAATGCAACCACTAGATATGACCTTCACGCTCGTCTTAATGCTATGCCTAAACACACAAAAATTTGTCATGGTGACTTTACTCCATCAAACATTATTATAAGTGATGATGGGATACCATATATTTTAGACTGGTCACACGCAACACAAGGTAACGCTTCTGCTGATGCTGCAAGAACATTTTTATTAATGTTAATTAACGGTGACAAAGAAGGTGCTGAAAAATATCTTAATCTTTTCTGCGAAAAAAGCGATACCGCAAAACAATATGTGCAAAAATGGCTTTCATTGGTAGCTGCTTCACAGCTTGTTAAAGGAAATGAAAATGAACGTGAATTATTACTTCCTTGGGTAAATATTGTAGATTTCGAATAAGGAGCAATAATCATGAAAATAACAATTTGCATTGGTAGTTCATGTCATATAAAAGGCGCTAGACAGGTCGTTGAAAAGTTTCAAGAGCTTATAGCAAAGTACTCTCTTGATGACAAAGTTCAGCTTGGTGGTGCATTCTGTATGGGTCAATGCCAAAAAGGAGTTTGTGTAACAGTTGATGATGAGTTTTTTTCAGTAACACCAGAATCTGTAGATGAATTTTTTATAAATAATGTTCTTCAAAAATTATAATCTGTATCAAATTACACTTGATAACTATAATTGTCAAGTGTAATTGTTTAACAGTAAAATATTGTATTTCAATTGAAAGGAGTTTGCATATTATGCCAAGCTGCATGACATTAAAAAAATCCAATTGTAAGAGTTGCCATAAATGTATAAGATATTGTCCGGTTAAAGCAATTAGATTTTCTGGTAATCAAGCATATATCATCGGAAATGAATGTATTTTATGTGGAAAATGTTTTGTTGTATGTCCTCAAAATGCAAAACAAATTGTTAATGAAACAGAAAAGGTAAAATTATTGTTGCAAAGTTCTGTCCCTGTAATTGCAAGTATTTCACCATCTTTTATTGCAAACTATCATAATGTTGGTATAAACTCAATAAAAACTGCAGTTAAAAAACTTGGATTTTTTGATGCTGAAGAAACAGCAATAGGTGCAACAATTGTAAAACGTGAATATGAGCGTCTTTTAAATGAAGTTGACAGAGATATTGTTATATCATCAAGTTGTCACTCAATAAATCTCTTAATTCAAAAATATTACCCTGTTGCTTTGGAGTATCTTGCAGATGTAATATCCCCTATGCAAGCTCACTGTTTGGATATAAAAAAAAGGTATCCTGATGCAAAAACAGTTTTTATTGGCCCATGTATAGCCAAAAAAGATGAAGCAAAATACTATGAAAATACGGTTGATGCTGTTCTTACATTTGAAGAATTTGACCAATGGCTCAAGGAAGAAAATATTGAATTAGAAGAGGAAGAATTAGACGTAACAGAAAATAGTAAAGCAAGATTATTTCCTATCACTGGAGGTATTATCAAAACCATGTCTCAGGACAATACTGAGTTTAACTATTTATCTGTTGACGGTGTTCAAAATTGTATGTCCGTACTCAAAGATATTGAAGACGGTAAAATACATAAATGCTTTATTGAAATGTCTGCTTGTGAAGGAAACTGTATAAATGGTCCTGCTATGAGTAATCCTCATAAATCTCTTATAAATGATTATCTATCTGTTATAAATTATGCCGGAAAAGAAGACTTTATTGTTGAACAACCTCCTTCTTATGAAATTAAAAAAACATTCTCATACATAAAGCCTAAATTACTTATGCCTTCAGAAGCTGAAATAAACAGTGTATTAAGACAAATGGGCAAGTTTAATGTTACTCAGGAATTAAATTGTGGTTCTTGCGGATATGATACTTGCAGAGAAAAAGCAATTGCTGTATGTCAAGGAAAAGCAGAAATTTCCATGTGTATTCCATTTTTAAAAGATAGAGCAGAAAGTTTTTCTGACACTATTATCAATAATACTCCAAACGGCATTTTTGTTTTAAATGAAAATCTGGAAGTTCAGCAAATAAATGATGCTGCTTTGAAGATAATGAATATTCGCTGTTCCTCTGATATTCTTGGTTCACAAGTTATAAGAGTTTTAGACCCTACTCCATTTATTAGGGTTATGACAACAGGAAAAGATATAAAGAACGAAAGAATATATCTTACAGAATACAATCGTTATGTTGAACAAATAATTGTTTATACAAAGGATTCTCACGTTTTAATATGTATAATGCGTGATGTTACTGATGATGAACATGAAAGAGAACGAAAAGAAAAAATAAATCAACATACAATAGAAGTTGCTGATAAAGTTGTTGATAAGCAAATGCGTATCGTTCAAGAAATTGCATCTTTACTTGGAGAAACAGCAGCTGAAACAAAAATTGCACTTACCAAATTAAAGGAGACTATCTCTAATGAATAATTTATGCTCAGATATAGGATATAAAAGTATAAATCATTATGGAGAAAGCTTGTGTGGTGACCATGTTGATGTTATAGATATTGATGAAAATTCTACAGTTGTTGTTTTATCCGACGGTCTTGGCAGTGGTGTAAAAGCAAGTATTTTATCTACTTTGACATCTAAAATTATCTCAACCATGATAGCTGAGGGATTAGATATTGAAGATTGCGTTTCTACAATTGCTGCAACATTGCCCGTTTCATCTGAACACGGTGTTGCTTATTCAACTTTTACGATTATTCATATTATAAACAATGAAACAGCTGAAATTTTTCAATATGATAATCCTCAAGTGATTATTATAAGAAATCAAATAAATTATGATTATCCTAAGATTGAGCTAAATATAGGTGGCAAAATCATATATAAATCTGTTGTAAATTTACAAGAAAATGATGTTTTTATCGCTATGAGTGATGGTTGCCCTCATGCTGGCATGGGAATATCTTATAATTTTGGTTGGCAAAGAGATGAAATTATATCTTTTATGGAAACATTAATAACTGTTGGGTATACAGCTAAAAATTTATCTACGATTTTGATTGAGGAATGTGATAAACTTTATGGCTTTGAACCTGCTGATGATGCAACAGCTTGTGTTATTAAAATACGCAAAAGACAACCTATGAATATTCTTTTTGGTCCTCCATATAATCCTGATGACTGTGATAGAATGATGTCATTATTTTTTGCAAAAGATGGAAAACACATTGTATGTGGTGGTACTACATCAGCTATTGCAGCCAAATATCTCAATAAACCATTAAAAACATCTCTTAATTTTGAACAATCAGATATTCCTCCTATTGCCGAAATCGAAGGTGTGGACCTTGTTACAGAAGGTGTTATAACAATAAATCGTGTTGTTGAATACGCCAAAGATTATCTTGAAGAAAATAAGCTCTATGAACAATGGAATTTTAATCGAGACGGCGCATCTCTCATAAGCAGAATGTTATTTGAAGAAGCAACTGATATCAATTTCTATGTTGGGCGCGCAATAAATCCTGCACATCAAAATCCAGATTTGCCAATTAATTTTAGTATTAAGATGACTTTGGTCGATGAATTATCTCAATGTTTAAAGAAAATGGGTAAAAAAATTAAAGTAAGTTATTTTTAATTTATATATTATATGGTAAATATAATATTTAATAATAACACTGTTCATTCTAAACAAATAGTCTCCATTGGTGGATAACCAGTTGGAGACTATTTGTTTATTATAGTTATATATTATATTTTATTATATTTTTTTAATTGTAACACAAGATTAATCAAAATAATTAATATAGTATTTCAAAGTTACTATTGCATTATTTGCATTATATGTTATAATGCAAATAAAAGGAGGAGATAAATTTGATTTGGAACTTTGATTTTCAAAGTGAAACACCATTATATATACAAATACGCAATCAAGTTGTGCTATCCATTTCCAAAGGAGAATTAAAACACGGAGATACACTTCCTACAATAAGAGCATTATCGGACGAAAGTGGCATAAATATGATGACAGTCAGCAAAGCTTATCAACTGTTAAAAACAGAAGGATATGTGTGTACCAATAGACGAAGTGGTACTGTTATCACAAATATATGTCAAACTGAAAAAATATCAAAAGATATCGTTAATCGTTTACATTTGATTTTAGCAGAAATGCGTCTGCAAGGATTATCCGATGAAGAAATTATAACTTATTGCAAAAAAAGCTTAAAGGAGGAAATTTAATATGACAGGTATAATTATATGGAGTTGTCTTTTGTTTACAACCGGGATTATGTATATCACTAATAAAAATGAAATTAAATTTAAAAAGAACATTGTTATGGGTGTAACTCTTCCATTTGAGGCTCGCAATAATCCGCAAGTAAATACAATCTTAGAAAACACAAAAAAATCATACTCAAATTTATTTTTAATATTTACAATTATAAACATTGCTGGCTTTTTTATAAAAGATATAACTATAAGCATGATTTGCTGGGCTATTGTGTTTATGCTTATTTTAATACTGCCTATTCTTCTATTTATTAGAACTAATCAAAAATTAAAAAAACTTAAACTGGAAAACGGCTGGACTATCAAAACAAGTCAGCAAGTGCGTGTAAATGTGAGCACAATAATTGAATATAAAAAGCCAAATATAGCCACATATATTTTACCTATATTTATTTGTATTGGTTTTATATTAATACAAAAAAATATGTGGTTTGTACACACTTTATCGTTAATTATAGTTATTATTAGCTTTTTGGTTTCATCTTTTCTTTATCGCAAAAAATCAGAAACTGTTGACAATGATACCAAACTTACAAACACTCTTAGTTTTTTTCGATATAATATATGGAAAAAAGTTTGGATTGTAGGTGCATATCAAGCTATGTTTATCTCTATTTCTGTTTGGCTTTTTACTTTTTCTGATATTTTTGCCATTTCAATGATTATAACTAGCAGTTTAGTGTGTGCTTCTATTATTATATGTTTAGAAATGCAAACAAGAAAATTACAAGAATCACTTACACTTGAAAGTGGAAAAGATTATTATGTTGATGAAGATGATTATTGGATTTGGGGTATGTTTTACTATAATCCAAATGATAGTCATATAATGATAAACCAACGTGTAGGGGTTAGCAGCACATTTAATCTCGCTACAAAAACCGGAAAATTTATGTCGATATTAAGTGCTGGATTGCTGATTTTTACAATGATTCTTGTTGTTGGCATAGCTTTGGAAGACAAAAGCCCTATAAATTTACAGTTAAAAAACACATCTATAGTTTGTAGCAGCGGTTCAACAGAGTATGAAATTGATTTTGATGAAATTGAAGAAATTCAACTTCTAGAAACTTTACCAAATGATTTATTTAGAACAAATGCTCTAGGAAGTCAAAATTTATATAAAGGCAGTTTTTATGGCAGTGGTATGGATAATTTAAAAATTATTGCTGACCCAAAAACACCTCCTTATATAAAAATAAAAACAACGGATGAAAGATACTATATATTTGGCACACGAAATTCAGAAATTTCAAAAGAGATTTTTCTATCTTTAAATAATTTATATAAATCAAAATAAATCAAATCGTTAATTACTGCAATATATTTTAAGCGACAGAAACTTTCTGTCGCTTTTTTATGCAAATATTTAGTTACTATTGCTCTATATTTTCAATTGGAAATGTAACTTTCCAATCACCTTCTGTCACTAACCCGGAAGTATAAAAATCTCCATATAAAGTACAATTTTTAAGTTCTTGCGGAGTAATTGAAAAAATATATTCTATATAGTCTACGCTCTCATCTTTACTGTTATCATCAAAATAATAATTCGCATCGCATTCAATTTGTTTTCCGTTATTATCTATAAGATAAAAAAATCCGTGATTATCATTATTTCTTATGTCTTTAATTCCAATTTGAACATGCAATTTATCTTTTATAAATCCTATTCCTGTAAAATCTATACCTGCAATTGAAGATACATTTTCCATTATTTGCGGAGTTAGAACCTCATATTCATCATCATAAACTTTTTCATCATAATTTATTCCACCACCACCGGTTATATCTACTTTTTGAGTTTTATCTGCAACCGTAATTTCAGAAAGATTTATTGGAAACTCCACTTTTTCATATTCTGATTTTTGGCTTAAAAATCTTTTAACAGAAAATGTAATCTTTTTCCCCTCAATTTTTTTATTATTATCTTGAGAAATACTAATCATAAAAGTAGCAGTTTTTGTATGTTCATCATATCCAACACGTTCACAATATGCTGTACTATTAAAAGGTGTATAAATATCATAACTATCATATAAATCGATTGTTTCGTCAACACGATTTCCGTTTAAATCCTGCATTGTTATATAGATTTCAGCAGTATTATTGTGTAAATATACCGACTTTACTTCCATTTTAATACCATTACTAATATCACTTTTTTGAACAGGCTGAAAATTATTTGCAATTTGTGGAGAAATAAGATACATAATTTCATAAATAGAGTCAACATTTTTTGCAACAACCGGGATAGCGCTACTTATACATAAAACTATAACTGCGGCTGCAATAAACTGCTTTTTAAATCTATTAAATGATATTCCTTTGTCCTTTTTAGATTTTTTTATGTTATTAGTAATACGATTTTTCATATCTTCTGGCATAGTTATATCTTCAACAGCTTTTTTTAAAAACTTATTGTTCATTTACATATACTCCTTTATATATTTTTGCTCCAACAATTTACGGCCTTTTTGTAATCTCATTTTCACTGCTGATGTTGACTTTCCAATTATATTTGCAATTTCCTCAACTTTATATTCTTCAATATAATAAAGCAACATAACAATCTTAAACTTATCTGGTATTTCCATAAGTGCATCAATAATTCCGCAACTTTCCGAATTCGATACATAGTTATTCAGCTCTGTAATATCAATTTTGGGATGCTTATAGTTAAACCGTTGTACGTCTATACATTTATTTGTAATAACTTTTATAAACCAAGCTTTTTTATGATTGTCATTATTAAATACCGGTTCTTTTTGAAAATATTTTAAAAATGTTTCTTGAACTGCATCCTCTGCATCATTTGGATTTTTAAGCATAACAAGTGCAATTCTAAATAGCATATCGCTGTATTTTTGCACTATATCATCAATATCAGTTTGCAATATTTTATTTGACACTTTATCACTCCTCTCATTAATAATACGTATAAAAATACAATTTGGTCAAATTTATTTTATTATTTTAATTTATAAACCTAAAAACTCCCTTGTTTTGCCATAAAACAATACAAGAGAGTTTTTATCAAATTATTTTAAAACACATTAACAAACATCATACAATTCAAAATACACATTATTGTTATATACCAATTTAAGTATATTAAGATAATTCCATTATTTTTATTGTCTTAGCAAGTTCTTCAATATTTATGTTCTCTATTTGGTCAGGGTTAAACGCCAATCCAATATATACCCCCAAATTTTTATTATAAGATAAAATTGCCTTTGTTTCTATCGCCGGACAATTCGGTAATTGTCCCATATAATTATCTATTTCATCTGGTTTCAAATACCAAAGCTCCGCAACACCGGTTTCCACATTATCATCACTAAAAGACATTGTATAAGGGTCCCATACATACAAGCTTGACAATCTTAATTCAGTATAAACTGCTTTATAATAATCTTCTTGTGGTATATCTATATCGTTTACATTAAAATAACTATAACCAATAGAGCCAATAATCGTATCACCATTATAAATAGTAACTGAATTTTCAAAATCACCCGGTAAATAACTTTCTTCATTGTACGGTTTTACTACCCATTGTTGTGGAAATTCACCTACAACTTGAAAATTTTGAGGATTTCCTTCTTGGTTTTGAAATTGTATAGATTTTATTTTTTTAATTGCTTCATTATTAAAATATGTCATTAAATCAATACTTTTTTCAGCTTTATCTGCTAAAAACACATCCATATTTAATTCTGTAAAATTATTTTCATTTATATCTATACTATATGTTTTTCCTTTTTCCCATTTATTTTCTTGATTTTCTTGTTCAAAAAAATGAGCACTCATACTCATACCGTCAGAAAACTCTTGGCGTCCTGCAATGATAATATTCCATTGTTCAACTTTTCCGTATTCTTTTGGAATTGTAAAATATATTTTTCCGTCATTATATTTAATACTATTTTCTAAAAGTTCAACTGCCTGTTGCTCTGATATTGCTTTTGTTGTCAAAAACATAGTTGAAATAACTGCAATAAAAATAATACATATAATCGGTATAGCTATTTTATGTTTTTTAAATTGTTCTTTTAATTTAATCATTTTAATTCTCCTTTCTACATTTTTCTTTCCATCTGACATACAAATCATTTTTGGAACAAGTGAAATTTTTCTGCTATATCCCAATACCGTTACCAAGGATTTGGCATAATCTTTGCTTTTATCTGTTCCAATTTTTTTTAAAACAAAATTATCATTTAAAAGTTCTATATCAGCTCTAAAATTTTTAAATAAATACCAAATTATCGGATTAAACCAATAAACACACTGCAAAAATAACAATAATTCATTTAACCATAAATCTTTTCGTTTATAGTGACCAAGTTCATGAAGAATAACAAAACGCAAATCTTCTTTGCTCATATTTTCTGTGTATACCGGCATTAAAATTTGTGGTGAAAAAATACCAATTAACGCCGGAGCAGATACAAAGTTTTGTTTTATTATTTGAATATTTCTATTTATACCAATTTCATTTTTACATTGATTAAGTATTTCATCAAATTCTTTGTTTTTAATGGAATTATGTTTTAACTTATATATCAAACTTATTCTATTGAATGTGAAAAATAAAATAAATCCAATAGTGCCAAACAGCCAAACAAGTGGTATAACTGTATCAAATAGAACTGATTTTATATACAGTTGCTGTACAAGAGAACACGATAGTTTAAAAATCAGTAATGGAATGTGGTTTTGGTTTTCAAGAGGTATTGGTGGTAAATCAGCACTTGATTACTTAATAAAAGTAAAAGGACATACACTGCCAGAGGCGGTAAATATGATAAACGGACGGACTGTTTCACAACAGCCCGTTTTTTTCTTACAGTAAAAAAGAAAAAGTGTTAAAACTACCAGATTTATCAGAGAAAACTAATAAGGTTCAGGATTATTTAAAAGCTAGAGGTATTCACCCGGGAATAATTGATTATTGTATAAAAAATAAATATATTCTTGAAACTGATAAATATCATAATGTTGTATTTGCTGGATATGATGAAAATGGAAAAATGAGGTATGCAAACTTAAGAGGAACAATAAGTGGCTTTAAAGGTGAAGCCTTAGGTAGTAATTAAGAATATTCATTTAATATTATTGAAAATAAAAACTCAGATACCCTACATATATTTGAATCGGCTATTGATCTATTAAGCTGTATTTCATTAAAAATAATGCAAAACAAAGAATGGAGAAACGATGCATATTTATCACTGGGAGGAGTTCACGATAAAAAGGATAGTTTGCCACAATCATTAAAAAGGTTTTTAAATAAAAATAGTCAAGTCATTGATATCAGTTTACATCTTGATAATGATGAAGTTGGAATAAAAGCTAGAAATAATCTTTTAGAGCTTTTAAAAGACAAATACAATGTTGTATCAGAAACATCATCTTATGGAAAAGATATAAATGATGAGTTACAACATTTAATCAAAGTTAAAAGAAGGGAAATAGAAAGATAGTGAATATTGAAATTTATCAAATTGAAATGGCATTAGATAAAAACAGAGTATGTTTTGCTAGGCACGATGATATTGAAAAGATACAAGGTAATAAAAATATAGATAGTACAATTTATAGAAAAGTATTTGACGGAGAAGTAACAGCAGATAATCTTGAAGGTGTATATGAAATATTTAATATAAATAAACCTAGTGGATATATGGGGCGTTCTCTTTCAGTGTCAGACATAGTTGCAGTCAAAGACGAAAAGACATCATTCTATTTTTGTGATTCAGTAGGTTTTAAAGAAGTAGATTTTGATACTTCTCAGGTGATAAAAGAAACTATTAAAGTTGTATTTTGTGAACCTGGGAAAATGGCTACAATTGCAGAGATAGGAACTGAGTTAACTTCACTTCAAAAAGCAGTAGATGGAATGATTGAAGCATATTATCCATTTGAAGATACAGCCTGTATTATTTGTAATGAATGCGGAAAAATATATGGTATGGAATTAAATAGAGGAATAAAACAAGAGGGAGAGTTAATAGATATTATTGCTGGCCCGTTTTTTATTTGTGATGCAAGTGGTGAGAATTTAGGAAGTTTATCACCAGAACAAGTAGATAAATATATGAATAAATTTAAATATCCAGAGATATTTTATAAAACAGAAAAAGGTATTGTGTCAGTACCGTATAAGCCGGAAATTGAACATGTAAGATAGAGGGAATAATCCTGCAAGCAACGCATTTGCTTGTGCAAATACATCTTGTCAGGGAAAATCCCTGAAACCCTTAGAGAGGATATGAGTAATGTTTAAAATAATTTTAGGAATGTTTATTGGTGGAGCAGTAGTTTTAATTATTATGTCACTATCTATATTAAATGGTGATATTTCAAGATGGGAGGAAAACAATGAGAAAAAGAAATTATAGAGTAGAAATTTATTTTAATAAAGATGAATTGGAAACACTAACTAAAAAATATAAAAAAACAGGACTGTCTCGAGAAACATATTGTAGACAAGCACTGCTAAACTCATTCGTAAAACAAGCACCATCAGCTGATATACCGCTTCTTTTAAGAGAAGTAAATCGTGTTGGAATATCCATAGATAGAATATTGAAAAAGGCAAATGGCCTTGGATTTGTTGATAAGCCTTTACTTATTTCAGAATTAAAAAAAATTGAAAAAATAGAAAATGTTATTTGCGACGCATTTACAATAGATAACCAATAATGGCAACAACTTCAATATGGCCTGTTAAAAATAATCTAAAAAAAGCAATAGATTATGTAAAAAATCCTGAAAAAACCACAGAAAAATATTATGAAGATATGGCATCATTACACGCAGTTAATAGTGTTTTGGAATATGCAGTAAACGATATTAAGACAGAAGAAAGAAAATATGTATCTTGTATAAATTGTCGTGAAGAAACTGCACTAAATAAATTTATGAGAACCAAAAAACTTTATGGAAAGACAAACGGTAGAGTTTGCTATCACGGGTATCAGTCATTTAAAGAAAATGAAGTAACAGCAGAAACAGCACACGAAATAGGAGTTAAACTAGCGCAGAATTTATGGGGTGATAAATTTGAAGTGGTTGTAGCAACACATATTAATACAAACCATTTCCATAATCATTTTATAATAAATTCAGTTTCTGATATTGATGGACATAAATTTCATAACTCTTATGCTGATTATAAAAAAATGCGTGAAGAATCTGATAGGTTATGTCTTGAATATGGGTTGTCTATTATTGAAAACAAATCAAGAAAATCAAAAAGCTATGGAGAGTGGAGAGCTGAAAAAAATGGTGTTTATACCAAAAGAGATATGATAAGAAGCGATATTGATAGAGCAATAAAGGCTTCTGTTACAGAACAAGGTTTTGTCAATCTTATGAAAGAAATGGGTTATGAATTTAAAACCAGAAGTGAAAAAGGAGAAAGATTAAAATATCCATCACTTAAACCACAAGGGGCAAAAGGATATTTTAGATTTCATAAGTTGGGAGAAGAATATGAGTTAGACACAATATTAGACAGAGTTTATGAAAATATGAAAAAACAAAACCCTTTTTTAAATCTATATAATCCAGTAACTATACAAAAAGCAAAATATAATGGTAGTTTTAAAAACACAAAATATCCAAAAGGAATATACGTATTATTTATGCGATACAATTATGAATTAAAAAGAATACAGAAATATCCGACATCTGTAAAAAGGGTGTCTTTTTTATTGCGTGAAGATGTTTTAAAACTTGCTAAATATGATGCAGAAATAAGATTTATGGCTAAAAATAAAATTATAAATATTGGTCATTTAAATGATTGTAAAAAAGCGTTATTAACAAAAATAAAAAAATTGACTAGTCAAAGAAGAAAATTATATAGCAATTTAGAAAAATTAAGTACGGGTGGTGATATCAATGAATTAAAAATGATAAAAACACAAATAGATAATATATCAAATGAGCTTAAGGTTTTAAAAAGGGAGAATTTTTACTGTGAAGATATTTATAAAAGGTCTACACAGATAAAAGAAAATTTACAGCAGTTTGAATATGAAAAGTTAAAAGAAAGACAGGAGAATAAAGAAAATGAATACAGGTTCAGATGCAGCAGAGCAAGTCGTTAGAATGAGTCTTAATGGAGTTGAAATTGCAGCAAAAATTACAGGTACTGGAGCTATAAATATTGCAAAAATAATATATGCTGTTATGCAAGACCAAACTAAAACTAAAGGTAAAACTAGACTTAATAATATGCTAAAAAGTGGTAAAGAGCTAAAAATATTTGCTGTTAAAGATAGTGATTTGAAAAGATTTTGCATAGAGGCAAAAAAATACGGTGTTTTATATTGTGTACTTAAAGATAAAGACGCAAATGATGGCTTAACAGAAATTATGGTTAGAGCAGAAGATGCAGCAAAGATAAATAGAATATTTGAAAGATTTGACTTGGCCAATACAGATATTGCAAGTGTTAAAAATGAGATTGATAAAGATAAAGGCAAAGAGAAAGACGATAATGAAAGCTTCCTTGATAGCATTTTTAATGAAGAAAAACAAGGAGAGACAACACAAAAATCGCAGACAGCTCGGACAGAGAAATTAAATCAGTCCGAGCATATCTCAGAGAACAAAAAAGATGGCAAAGATTTCGTATTTAAAAGACAAAGTATTCTACAGGAACTTAATACCATAAAAGAAAGCAGACAGAAAAATATTAAAATTCCTATACAAAACAAAGTAAAAGAAAAAGGGAGATAGTTTATGAATGATTTTGATAGTGTTTTAAAATCAGAAGATTTTGACAAAAAAGAATGGTTAGAAGTGAAAAAAGCAGAGAAAGAGTATGCTTTTAGACTTATTGAAGATACTCTTGAAAACATAAAGAAAGGGGGGGATTATTACAAACGGTTTCTTGATGTATTAAGTAAGTTCGAAAAATATTCCACAGGTAATATTCTGCTTATTACTTCTCAAAAACCAGAAGCAACAAAACTTTTGACATCAAAAACTATTAGAGAAAAAAGTGCATTTATCAATAAAGGAGAAAAAGGAATTGTACTTATTGAGCCAGGTAAAGAATTTATAAAAGATGACGGAAGTACTGGTGTTAGTTATAAAGTAAAGAAAGTTTTTGATGTTTCACAGACAACAATAGACAGTAAAAATAAAGGAGATATTAAATACGATAATCGATTCTTGATTAAATCACTTATTGGAAATGCTCCCTGTAAATTTGAAGTTTCAAAAGACTCAGATAACGATATTAAGGCAAAATATGTTGTTGAAGATAACACAATATATGTAAGCGAAAATATAAATAATAAGGATATATTTAGAGCTTTGACGCAAGAACTGACTTATGCGTATTTTGATGATCATAAACAAAATCAAAATATCAATTCAATTATTGCATATAGTACATCATACACATTGTGCAATAAATATGGTGTAGATACATCATCATTTTGTTTTGAAAATATGACTAATATATTTAAAGGAATGGAAACAAAAGAAGTTAGAAAAGAACTTAATACAGTTCGCGAAATAGTAAATGCAATTACAAATGATATGCAAAAAGTATTTGATAGACAAAAAACAAATGAGAGGTAGGTGTTATTATAATGGAAGAAAAAAGAGCTATTGTTGTTGATGATTTTGAGCAAAGACTAATGCTTAAAGGTTTAATGGAGTTTCGCAATAATCTTATTGAAAATGATAAGCCAATAGAAGATGTTAACACTCTTATTAATAAAACAATAAACGCACAAAGAGCTATGAAAAAATGGTGCAAAGATGAGAGATAATAAATACTCTACAGAAAATATATTTTTGTATATAAGTGGGTTTATTTTGACAATATGGTTTGCACTTATAACAGCACCGGTGATAGGAGGTGGTTTAGATGATCTAATTATTAAATTACCGCAGGCATTAAATAATCCATTTAAAATAACTCTATGCGAAAATACTTTTAAAACTATAATTATATTTGTTATTGGATATGTAATTATCTTAGGAGTGTATTTATCAGATGAAAAGAATTATCGTAGACGAGAGGAACACGGTTCTGCTAAATGGGGTAATTCAAATAAGGTGTGCCAAAAATATATGTCTTTACCAAAACAAGAAAATAAGATACTTACACAGAATGTATGTATCGGACTTGACGGAAGAAAACACAGGAGAAACCTAAATGTTATGGTAATAGGTGGCTCTGGTGCTGGTAAAACTAGATTTTATGCAAAACCAAATATTATGAATGGGAATGTTAGTTTTGTTATACTTGACCCGAAAGGTGAATTATTAAGAGATATAGGGAACTTATTGAAAGAGCTTGGATATGAAATAAAGATACTAGATTTAATTCATATGGAGAAAAGTTTTTGCTATAATCCATTTGAATATATTAGAGACGACAATGATATTCAAAGATTAGTTACTAATATATTCAAAAACACTACCCCTAAAAATAGTCAAAGTAATGATCCGTTTTGGGATAACACCGCAATGCTTCTTTTGAGGGCAATTATAGAGCTATTGTATTTTGAAGCACCAAAAGAAGAACAAAATTTTGAAATGGTAATGGAATTGATAAGAGCTTCTGATGTTATGGAAGATGATGCATCTTATCAATCACCACTTGATGAATTGTTTATGCGACTTGAAAGAAAAGATTCATCTCATCCTGCGGTAAAAAACTATAGAGATTTTAAACAAGGGGCAGGTAAAACATTAAAATCTATAATTATTACACTTATATCTCATCTTGAGAAATTTAATCTTGATTCAGTTATAGGCCTTACAAATACAGATGAAATGGACCTTCGTTCAATAGGAGAAAAGAAAACTGCTGTCTTTGGAGTAATTCCAGATAATGACAGCAGTTTTAATTTTATTATTGGTATGTTGTATACTCAACTGTTTCAAGTGTTATATGATCAGGCTGATAATGTTCATAAAGGTAGACTTCCGGTTCATGTACATTTTGTTATGGACGAATTTGCCAATGTTGCTTTACCAGACGATTTTGAAAAACTACTTGCAACGATGAGAAGCAGAGAAATATCTGTGTCGATAATCTTGCAAAATCTAGCACAGCTAAAAGCATTGTTTGAAAAACAGTGGGAATCCATAGTTGGTAACTGTGATGAATTTTTGTATCTTGGTGGCAATGAACAGTCTACACATGAATATGTTTCAAAGCTTTTAGGAAAAGAAACAATAGATACAAATACATACGGACAAACAAAAGGAAGAAACGGTTCATATACAACAAACTGGCAGACATCAGGAAGAGAACTTATGACTGCTGATGAAGTAAGAATGATTGATAACAAATATGCACTACTTTTTATACGAGGTGAAAAACCTGTTTGTGATTTGAAATATGATATTTTGAAGCATCCAAATATTTCACTCTCCACAGACGGAGGAGCAGAGCCATTTATATATGGTGAAGATAAGTACAGTATAGCATCAGTTAAATATGTAGATAAAAAGAAAAATAAAAATGAAAAAGAAACAGAAAAATTAAATTATGTATTTCTTACAGATGAAGAAATAGAAGAAAAACTTGTGAATTTGGAGGAAAATTAAAAATGAAGAATTTAAAAAATAATAATCTTACAGTAGAAAAACAACAGAAAACTTATAAAAGATATTTTAGTATTGCAACAACTTTTGCGGTTATTCTATGTATATCTATTCCTACTTATGCAACAAATGATCCGCTTACAGTTGTAAATAATTTAAGTGAATTTATTTTTGGACTTATAAGAGCAATTGGTATGATTTTATTAGGCTTTGGTATTATGCAAGTAGGGCTTTCACTTAAATCTCACGATCCGTCACAAAGAGCTAATGGTTTTCTTACTGTAGCAGGAGGTATTATTATTACTTTTGCAAAAGAAATCCTTACAATAATTACCGGCTGATATTCTGACACCATTAAAGGAGGTGATTTTAGTGTCAGAAAGTTGGATAGTTCAAAATCTTCAAAATGCTCTTAATACATGGAACAATAGATTAGCAGAAATATGGACACTTATATCAACCAGTCCATCTGAGTTTAAAGGTGGTGCAATATGGTCAATGGTTCTAAATATTCATGGAGCATTACAAGCAATAGGGTATGCCTTGCTTGTTTTGTTCTTTACAGTTGGTGTTATGAAAACTTGTAGTTCGTTTGATGAGATTAAAAGGCCTGAACAAGCATTAAAATTATTTATCCGTTTTGCACTTGCTAAGGGGGTAATAAGTTATGGGCTGGAATTAATGCTTGCAATGCTTAATATAGTACAAGGAATAACATCTACAATAATGAGTTCATCTGGGTATGGAGTACCGCAACCAACCATACTTCCACAAGAGATAATTACTGCAGTGGAAAATTGCTCATTCTTTGAGTCAATACCTCTATGGGCAGTTACACTTATAGGATCGCTATTTATATGGATTTTATCTTTTGTAATGATTCTATCTGTATATGGAAGATTTTTTAGGCTATTTATGTATACTGCTATTGCACCAATACCACTTTCATCTTTTGCAGGACAATCTAGTCAAAGTGTAGGGATAAGCTTTATAAAGTCATACGCATCTGTATGTCTTGAAGGTGCAATTATAGTTATATCTTGTATTATTTTTTCAGTGTTTGTTGCATCACCGCCAGTTGTTGATACATCTGCTGCGGCAGCTTCGATGATTTGGTCATATATAGGTGAGCTTATATTTAATATGCTTGTACTGGTTGGTACTATAAAGATGTCAGACAGAGTTGTAAAAGAAATGATGGGATTATAACGGAGGTACTATGGAAATAAAAATAAACAAAGAAATAAAAGATTATCACGAATCTATGTTTTTTGGGCTGTCATTAAGGCAGTCCTTTTTTTCTATACTTGCAGTTGCAGTAGCTATAGGAATTTATTTTTGGATTAAGCCACATTTTGGAATCGAGACAGTTTCGTGGGTATGTGTGCTTGGTGCAGCTCCATTTGCAGCTTTGGGATTTATTAGATATCAAGGTATGAATGCAGAACAACTTTTAATAGCTTGGTTAAAAAGTGAAATATTAGAGCCTAAAACACTAGTGTGTAAAACCACAACAGCGTATTATGAGAAATATAAAGAAACAAATAGAGGTAGAAAGTTAAATGACAAAAACAGAAAGAAAAAGAAATCAAGAAGAAAAAACTAAATATAGAATGCCGCATAAGGTACAGGATTTAATTTCAGTTGACAAAGTATTTAATGACGGAATATTTCAACATAATGACAGATATTCAAAAATGTATAGATTTTCTGATATAAACTTTATAACTGCTTCAGATGACAACAAAGAAATTATTATGGAAAAATACATAAAAATGATTTGTAGTATAGATAGTGAAGCGACAGTTAAACTTACAATTAATAATGAAAAGCTTAATAAAGAGAATTTTGAGAAAAATATCAAATTCAAAAAACAAAATGATTCGAGAGATGTTTATGTTGATGAACTTAACGATTTATTGATTGAAAAAGTAAATAAAGAGGACTGTATTATTCAAGATAGGTACTTTACCATCACAGTAACAAGAAAAAACATAAAAGAGGCAAGAGAGTTTTTTAAAACAGTATCAAGAAATTTAGATGTGCATCTTAAAGGAATACATAGTAAAGTTATTGAGGTAAGTGTACAAGAAAGGCTTTATCTTTTACACAATTTTTTTAGAAATGGTGAAGAAAATAGTTTTCATTATGACCCTGTAAATACAATGATAAAAGGACATAATTTTAAGGATTACATATGTCCTGACAGTATGGAAATTCACAGTGATTATTTTATGATTGGGGATAGATATGCACGAGTAATGTATCTTAAAGAATATGCGTCATATATTGATGATGGATATCTGCAAAAAATAATGTCTGTAAGTAAAAATACGATGTTATCAATGGATATATACTCTATACCAACAGCAGAAGCTGTAAGGTTTGTGCAGAACAAAATGCTTGCTATGGATACTGATAATTTAAACTGGCAAAGACGACAGTATAATAACAATAACTTTGCAGCTCAGGCATCAAATGATTATTTGATTAATAAAAGTGAACACACTGAAGTTTATGAATCTATGATGAAAAAAGATGAGAGAATGCTTCAGGTTTTAATTACAATGGTTATTACTGCTAATTCAAAAGAAGAACTCGATAGAGATACAAAAAATATACAAACACTATCTTTGGGTATTAACTGTCAGCTTGTACCGTTGAGATATAGACAGATAGATGGTATGAAAACTGTATTACCCTTAGGAATAAGAAAGATTAATGATACAAGAACTATTATGTCATCAAGCTTAGCTACATTTGTGCCATTTAAAGTGCAAGAAATTATGGAAAAAGGTGGTATTTATTTTGGAGAAAATGCAGTTTCACATAACCTTATAATGTGTAATAGAGCTTTGCTTATGAATCAATCAGCAATAGTTCTAGGCATTCCAGGCTCAGGTAAATCATTCACAGTTAAATCACTTATTATGCAATTGCTTCTTACAACTGATGATGACATTATTGTGTGCGACCCAGAAGGAGAATATATACCTATTGCAAAGATACTCGGGAGTAACTCAGCAATTGTAAATATATCTGCTGGTGGCAAAAATAAAATAAATGCTATGTATACAGCAGAAGGATATGGAGATGGAAATCCTATTGCTATCAAAACACAATTTATTATCTCTCTTATAGAACAATTTGATAAAGGAAGTATAAGCTCACAACATAAATCAATTATTGACCGATGTATAAAGAATGTATACAAAGAATCAAAGCGAAATAAAACAGTGCCAACACTTTGTACTTTAAGAGATAGACTTATGGAACAACCAGAAGATATTGCTCACGATATTGCACTTTCACTTGAACTTTATACAGAAGGCTCACTTGATATTTTTGGACATGAAAGCAATATTGATATGGATAAAAGAATGGTTGTGTTTGATATACACGAACTTAGTGAGCAACTTAAAGGGGCAGGTTTACTTGTAATTACAGATACAATGCTTAATAGAGTTACTCAAAATTGGAAGAAAGGCAAAAGAACTCATGTTTTTATAGATGAATTTCATGTTGTATTTGATGATGAACATAGTGCAGCATTTTTTGAATCTGTATGGCGTCAATTTAGAAAAAGAAATGCGTATCCTACTGCTATTACACAAAATGTAACTTCACTTCTTGACTCAGGACAGGCAACATCAATGCTTTCAAACTCTGAATTTATTATTATGCTTAACCAGTCACCAAAAGACAGAGATCGTCTTGCTGACTTGCTTGATATTTCAAATGAACAACTTAGATATATAACTAATGTTGACTCAGGTTCAGGACTTATTAGATATGGAAGTGTTATAGTACCATTTATAAACAAATATCCTACTAATACTAAAATTTATGACCTTATGACAACGCGTCCAGGAGAAGGTGCATTTGCAGAGCAAGCTGAATAAGCTTGCTCGTTTATTTAAGGAGAAAAACAGTGAATAAAATAAAGAAAAATATATTGATTTTTATAACAGTAATTTTAGCATTAATATCAATAACTACAGGTTCAATTTTCTTACACCAAGTAATAGATGAAAAGAAAAGTGAAGATGTTTTTAAATATCTTGATGAATTAGTTATTAAATATAATGGTGAAGATATAAGC
>JAHHTS010000040.1 GCA_020024475.1 Oscillospiraceae bacterium | reverse complement strand
TTTTAATATTTTTACAGTTTCTTCTAAAAAAATATATGTATAATAATCTGTAATTGTTTTCTGATTAAAAAATAAAGCAGATGAAATCAATATTATTATAAACCCCAAAAATTTATACATTTCTTTCTTCCTTAATATAAAACTCATTATTTTTGCGAGATAATAAAATTATTTTATCGAAAGTTCCAGACTCTAACAGCAAATTTATATTCGGTTTAAACTTCAAATCTGATATATTATCACTATGTACAGTACATATAAATTGAACTCCAGAATGCATACTGTCCAAAATTTCACGAGCTTCATTAACCGATCCTATTTCATCACATATAATTATGTCGGGATTTAGTGCTCTTACAGCTTGCTGTATAGCTTGTGCCTTATTTATTCCACTTATGAAATCACAATTCAAAAACTGGCTCTTCAGCTCATTTCTCTCGTCACACACTACGATGTTTTTATTTGTAATAATTTTACATAAACTCCTCAGCATTGTTGTTTTACCACTATGAGGTTTTCCTGCAATTAGCAAACCATTTTTGAATTCTAATATGCTATTAGAAACATCAAATATTTTTTCTTGTGCTATTCTTATATTAAGAGAAGTTATATCAATAAGATGAGTTCCTAATCCATCAGTGTAAAAGTTTCCACCTATTCCTATCCTATGTCCTCCAGGTAATGTTATATAGCCATTTGCAATTTGATTTTCATATGCAAATAATGTATTATCGCACAATGTGTAGAAAATATTTTCAATATCTGTCTTATCAAATATTAAATTATCTATTTTACTAAATACTCCATTTACGCAAAACATCACTCCAAAGCCACTTCTTATTCGTATTTCAGAAATATTTTTATCTTTATTCTTCAAAAGATAATCTTGAACTTCTACAGGAAGTTTTTCATATAGATTTTTATAATTCTTGTCCATAAACTCACCTTGATAATAAATATGCTTGTCTTTTTAATTTAAGAACAAAATAAAACGCTCCCATTGTGGGAGCGTTTATTTTATTATATTATATTTTCTTCTTTAAGACGAGTCTCTATGTAAGGCGATATGTTTAGATAATCCCTAAATGTTTCATAAACAGTATATTCATATTTGTTGAATGTTCCATTTCTTACAGCTCTTATTGCAATATTCTTAGGAGTGTGTTCTGTATCAATAAATTCCATGACAGATACCTCAAAGCCCAATGCTTTTAATAATTGAGCGCGAAGACTATCCGTTGCAATGGCTGAAAATCTTTCTTTCAAAATGCCAAACTGCAATATAGGTTTAAGATTATCATTCTTAATTTGTCTAAAAAATTCATGTTGACAACAAGGAACTGCGATTATAATTTTCGCATTAAATTTAAGACTTTGAACTATTCCTTCATCTGTTGCATTATCACAAGCATGAAGCATTATTACCATATCAACATCTTGTGTTCTCGAGTAATCTTTTATATCGCCTTTTTGAAACTCTAATGTTTCATAATTAAGTTCTTTTGCAACATTATTACAAAAATCAATTACATCTTCTTTTAGGTCAAGACCTGTAATATATGCCTTCCTTCCAAGAATTTTAACAACATAATAATAAAGAGCGAAAGTAAGGTATGCTTTTCCACATCCAAAGTCCACAATTTTTAAAGGTCTATCTTTTGGCAACAAAACTAAAGAAGATTTAAGTAATTCTAGATATTTATTTATCTGGCGAAATTTATTATACTTCGATTTTATAACTTTACAGTCTTTTGTCATTACACCAAGATAAATTAAAAAATCAATATTGTCACCCTCATTAAGAATATATTCCTTCTGTTTATTATGAGCTCTTATATTAATTTTTTTTGTAGGAGAAGAAACCTTAGCCCTAACTTTTCCATTAAAGAAATTTATGTGAACATCATTATCTTCTCCATAAATCATACACTGTGTAAAATAATTTTCAAGTAATTGTGATACTTCGTTAATAACATCATCAGAGTTTATATTTTTATGCTTTACTTGATTTTTTACCGTGTATTCAAGCTGATATTTTATGCCTTCCATTGTAGAAAAAGGGCGCAATGTGACTTTTGAAAATTCACAATTTATATCCTTTTTCAATCCACTGATCACTACGAGTGCTATATTTTGATTGAAGTACTGTTGTATTTTTTCGTTAATCATAATTTAATCTTCCACGAATATTGGTATAAATTCTTGTTTAATAACATCAATAAGTCCCATATCACTATATTTTACATCTGGTATAACTGGTAAAGCTAGTGTAACTATTCTTAATAATGGATTAGTAAGATCGACACCACAATCTTTTAAAGCTTTTTTCATAGCTTTTACTTCTTTAGAAAGCTCATCTACTGGCTTATTACTCATTAACCCTCCAACATTAAGGTTAAGGCTTGCTATAATTTGACCATTTTCAGCAAGAGCCTGCCCCCCGCCATTTTGTTTAAAATGATTATAAACAGCAAGCGCGTCTTCGGGATTCTTATATGTAATAGAAATATTATGGCTATCGTGTGATACAGTTGATCCCCATGCAACATCTATTTTTGAAAAATTCTTAACAATTCCAACTGTATATGTACCATTTCCATATCTGTTTATTATTGCAGCAAATTGTAAACTATCATCACCACTTATATCAACATATCCATCTTTTACTGGAAGCTCTAATTGTGACAGAACTGTCGATGAAAGATTAAGACTTCCATATTCAAGAATATTAACCTTAACTTTATTAGCTTTAGGTGCTTTTAATCTAAAGTTTTCAACTGTAAAGTCAGGTGCATTTACAGATAGGTCTTTCTCTAAATCAAAGTCAATGGAAGGTATGTTCGCCAATAATATGCCATCTTTGGCCACTAGCTTGCCATCAGTAAATACATGAGATGGTTTTAAATCTTCAAGAGAAGGAATAATTAGCATATCTGCTACATAACCTGGAGCAATTGCACCGATATTTTCCAGTTTTGCAGCTTGCGCAGCATTAAGTGTACATGATTTTATAGCTGTTATAACATCTAACCCACATCTAGTAGCCTCTCTCAACACATCATTCATATGACCGTTCTCAATTATTTCATCTACCTCTCTATCGTCTGTACAGAATGTGAGTCTATCATAGAATTTAATTCCATCTAAACCTTTTACAATTTCATTAATATTTTTTGAAATTGATGACGAACGAGCGTCTACATACATACCAGTACGCATTTTTGGTTTTACTTCCCATGACTTACGTGACTCATGACAAGTTGTTGGTCCACCTATTCTATAAGAGCTCAGACCTCTACCGATTAGTCCAGGTGCATGTCCCTGTATATATCTTCCATCTTCTTCAAAAACTTTAAGAATATCCATCATACGTTTATCAGCATTCATAACGCCAATAAAATCCATAACCTCAGCTAGTCCAATTACATTTGATAGTGAAAGCATAGTTTTAATATCTTCAGCTACAAATGAAGCTCCAGAATTTTCTAATCCAGGTACAGATGGAACACATGATGGAATATCAATATACATTTTCATTGGTAGGTCTTTTGTTTGTGCATTCATATATTCCACTGCACGAATTCCATAAACATTTGCAATTTCATGTGGATCTGTAATTACCATTGTTGTACCATGTGGTAGAACAGCTTTTGCAAAGTTTCTTGGAATCATCATAGAACTTTCAATATGCACATGAGCGTCAATAAATCCAGGAGTAAGGAATGAACCTTTGGCATCCACTATTTCTTTTGCATTTATATTTTCGAAATCTTCAGTTTCTACATGAGCGATAAATCCATCGTATATAAAAACATTTGCTTTATAAATTTCACCTGTAAAAGTATTTACAATATTAGCATTTGTAATGGCAAGATCTGATGGAATTCTACCTAAGGCTGCCATCATCAACGCTTTTTTGTCTTTTGGAAAGTACTTCATATTTTTCTCCATATTTGCTAAAAAATCATAGAGAATTTTCTCTATGATTTTTTAATCTGCTGTTATTATTTTTCAATTTCTGCAATAACCATATCTTTAAGCATTGCAGGGTTGCCTTGGCCGCGACTTTCTTTCATGCATTGTCCAACAAGAAATCCAATAACATTAGTTTTACCTGCTTTATAATCGGCTACAGCTTTTTCATTTTTACTTAAAACTTTTTCTACAATGGCTAAAAGTGCACTTGTATCGCTAACCTGTGCAAGACCTTTTTCTTTTACAATTTCTTTAGGATCTTTATCATTATCAATTATAACTTCAAGAACCGTTTTGCCTGCCGCATTAGAAATAGTTTTATTTTCAATAAGGCTTATCATTTCTACAAGGTTTTTACTTGTAATTGCCAAATCTTTAATTTCGCATTTTCTTTCATTTACAACTTTGAAGATATCACCAAGAATCCAGTTAGCAATAGATTTTGGTTCGCATTTTTTTAAGTTTACACATTCTTCAAAGAAATCGGCTGTATTTTTATTTATAGCAAGAAGCTCGCTTTCTGCTCTTGAAAGTCCGTAATCAGACATATATCTCATTGTTTTTGCAACAGGAAGTTCAGGAATTTCCGATTTAAGCTGGTCTATTTTTTCCTGAGAAACAATAAAAGTAAGAAGGTCTGGATCTGGAAAATATCTGTAATCTTGAGCATCTTCTTTTGTACGGAGAATTACATTAACTCCTTTAGCATCGTCCCATTTTCTTGTTTCTTGCTGAATTTCCCCACCTTTTTCAAGAACTTTAATTTGGCGTTTTGCTTCATAAGTAATAGCACGATGAGCAGCAGAGAAACTGTTAACATTTTTCATTTCAACTCGTGTGCCAAATTCTTTGGAGCCTACTGGTCTTACTGAAACATTAACATCGCAACGAACACTACCTTCCTGCATTTTTGCATCAGAAATACCCAAATAAAGAAGAATTGAATGAATTGTATCAAGATATGCCTTTGCTTCATCAGCTGAACGAATATCTGGTTCTGAAACGATTTCAATAAGAGGAACACCACAACGATTATAGTCAGCTAAAGTACCGCCTAGTGTATCATCATGTATAAGTTTACCAGCATCTTCTTCTATATGAATTCTTGTAACGCCAATTCTTTTTACTTCTTCTCCTACGAGAACATCCAAGTAACCGTTTTCGCAAAGAGGAATATCGAACTGGGAAATCTGGTATGATTTAGGTAGATCAGGATAAAAATAGTTTTTTCTATCCTGTTTTGTAGTACCGTTAATTTTACAGTTAAGTGCATGTCCCATTTTGATTGCATACTCTACAACTTGTTCATTTAAAACAGGAAGAGTACCAGGTAGGCCCATACAAACAGGACAAACATTAGTATTTACTTCTGCACCAAACTCATTTTTACAGCCACAGAAAATTTTTGTTTTAGTGGAAAGCTCTGCATGAACTTCAAGACCCACAACAATTTCATAGTTGTTATTCATAACTTAAAACTCCTTTACTGCAAAGCCGCCAACTGTGTTTTCATAGCATTTAGCAACAGTTAACAATTTATCTTCGCTGAATTTTTTACCAATTACTTGGAAGCCAATAGGCATATTGTTTTCTTTATCAAATCCACAAGGAACGCTTATACCAGGCAAGCCCGAAATATTGAGTGTTACTGTACATATATCGCCTGCATACATAGCAAGAGGGTCATTGCTTCTTTCACCAATTTTGAAAGCTGTAGTTGGTGACAGCGGTGTGATAAGAACATCACATAATTTCAGAGCATCATCAAACTCCTTTGCTATAGCTTTTTGAAGAACCTTAGCTTTTTTATAATACGCATCATAGAATCCACTTGAAAGCACATAAGTACCAAGCATAATTCTTCTTTGAACTTCATCACCAAACCCTTCACTTCTACTTGAAAGATAGATTTCTTCTATATTGTTAGTTTTTGAGCCTCTGAAGCCATATTTAACACCATCAAAACGGCCAAGATTCGAAGAAGCTTCAGCGGATGAAATTATATAGTAAGCTGATAAGGCGTAGTCAGTTGAAGGAAGTGAAACTTCTACTACTTCAGCCCCTTGTGCTTTTAGAGTTTCAACTGCGGAATAAATTTTTTCTTTTACTTCTGCAGATATACCTTCACCGAAGTACTCTTTTGGCAACCCTATTTTCATGCCTTTAACATTTTCACCGTATGGCTTGTAAGTATAATCTTTACTTGTTGCATCTCTAAAATCTTTTCCACAAATAGATTTGAATAACATAGCTGTATCATCAACTGTTCGAGCCATAGGACCTATTTGATCAAGTGAAGAAGCAAAAGCAATAAGCCCATATCTTGAAACGGCACCATAAGTTGGTTTCATACCTACAATACCACAAAGACTTGCTGGTTGACGAATAGATCCACCAGTATCTGAACCAAGTGATAATGGAACCTGACTTGCAGCAACTGTGGCAGCACTACCAGATGAAGAGCCACCAGGAACACGAGATATATCCCATGGATTTCTTGCTACCTGCAGTGCACTATTTTCACCTGAAGATCCCATAGCAAATTCATCCATTGTTGTTTTACCTATAATAACAGCACCATCTGCCAAAAGCTTTTCCACAACTGTTGCATTATATGGTGGTATAAAATTACCCAGCATTTTTGACGCACATGTTGTAAGAAGATTTTTTGTACACATATTATCTTTTACAGCAACAGGAATGCCAGTCATATCGTTCAGCTCTTCACCTCTAGCAATCTTTGCATCAGCAGCTTCAGCTTGTTTTAATGCTTCTTCAAAGTTATACGAAATATAAGCCTGAATATCCTTATCTGTTTTTTCAATTCTGTCAATCACTGATTTAGTAATTTCTACAGATGATACTTCTTTTTTATTAAGAAGGTCTTTCATCTGTGTAGCTGATAAGCTATATAATTTATCCATTTTTATTCTCCTTCTTAATTATTCAACAACTTTTGGAATCATAACGCATCCCGCTGCTGTTGTAGGTGCGTTTTTCAGCATTTCATCTCTTGGATATGATGGCTGAACTTCATCTTTACGCAATTCCATTGTGTTATCTGGATCTACCAAAGCTCCTTTTGTATCAAGGTTAGGAAGATTTTCAACCATTTGAATTATGCCTTCCATTTCCTTTTGGAATTTTTCTACTTTTTCATCAGGAATAGAAAGCTTAGCAAGTTTAGCTATACGCTTAATATCAATTTCCATATTTATCTCCTTTATTTATTAATCATATTTAAAAATTCTTCTTCGGTGATAACAGTAATTCCAAGTTGGTTTGCTTTATCCAACTTGCTTCCTGCCTTTTCACCAGCCAAGACATAGCTTGTCTTTTTAGAGACAGATGAAGTTGCTTTACCACCATTATCGGCGATAAGCTTTTCAGCTTCATCTCTAGAAAGTGTTGGTAATGTGCCAGTAACAACAATTGCCTTACCTTTTAGCAAGTCACTTTCTGTTATAGATATATAATTTGTATTTACATTTTGTTCTTTTAAACGATTGATTATTTTGTGAACATTTTCATTGTTGAAGTAATCAACCACACTTTCAGCGACTATTTCTCCAAACCCATCTATTTTTATTATATCGTTTGCCTTAGCACTAAGCAAATTATCTATCGTTTTAAATTCTTCACAAAGAAGTTTTGCAGCTTTCTCTCCTATATTTCTTATACCTAAAGCAAAAACAAGCTTATCTAAATTGTTAGTTTTACTATTCTCTATCGCTTTTAAAAGATTATTAGCTGATTTATCTTTGAATCCTTCTAGCTTTAGCAAATCTTCCTTTGTAAGATAATAAATATCCGCAACATCTTTTATTAGTTCTTTGTCTGCTAACTGCATTACTACAGCTTCACCAAGTCCTTCTATATTCATAGCATTTCTAGATGCAAAATGAATAAGATTTCTAACCAATTGTTGTGGACAGTCTGGATTATTACATCTCAATGCTGACTCATCTGTTTTTTCTACTTCACTGCCACATGATGGACAAACAAGAGGAATTTTAAATGTTTCTTCTGTGTTTTTTTTAGCAAGTCTTACAACCTCAGGAATAATATCACCAGCTTTTCTAACTACAATCAAGTCACCTATATTTATATGTTTTTCATCAATAAAATCTTGATTGTGGAGTACTGCTCTTGAAACGCTTGTTCCAGCAAGCTGAACCGTATCAAACACAGCAGTTGGTGTCAAAACGCCAGTTCTACCTACTGAAATTTCTATATTTTTAAGAATAGTTTCTTTTTCTTCTGGTGGATATTTATAAGCAATAGCCCATCGAGGATATTTATTAGTACTTCCCATGGAATCTCTTTGCGAAAAATCATCCAATTTTATAACAGCACCATCTATTTCGAAAGGGAATTTTCCTCTCATCAAACCAATATTTTCTATTTCTTTGATAGCATCATCTATATTGTCAAATTTAGTATATCTTGGAGAAACTTTAAACCCATATTGTTTAATTAAATCCAAGGATTGTTTATGCCCTTCAACTCTAACATCATTACTTATTTGTTGAAGATTAAATATAAAAATATCTAAATTTCTTTCTTTGGTAATTTTGCTATCTTTCTGCCTTATTGAACCAGAAGCTGCATTTCTAGGATTTTTAAATGGTTGTTTACCTTCATTTTCTTGTTTTTCAACCAACTTAAAAAAAACTTCCTTAGGCATATATACTTCACCGCGTACTTCCAAAAAATGTGGTGCATTTTCTATTTTTTTAGGAATTGATTTTATTGTAGCTAAATTTTGAGTAACATCTTCACCTACAACACCATCTCCTCTAGTTGAGCCACGAGTAAATATGCCATCTATATATTCTAGGCTCATTGAAAGACCATCAATTTTTGCCTCAACAACATACTGTGGATTTTCTATAGATTCTCTAACTCTACGGTCAAAATCTCTTAATTCGTCATATGAAAAAGCATCTTGTAAACTCTCCATTTTTATAGTATGTGTAACCTTTTCAAATGATGAACTAGCCATACCTTGTACCGTTTGTGTAGGAGAATCAGCAGTAATGAGTTGCGGGTATTCTCCTTCAATTTTTTTAACCTTGTTAACCAACGTATCGTATTCATAATCGCTGATTTCTGTTCGGTTCTCCTGGTAGTACAATCGAGAATGATATGCTATTTTTTCCTTAAGCATATCCAGCTCTTTTTTTATTTCCTGTATATCCATTCTGTCACCTCAATCAATTTATTATATCAAAATATAGTTTATTTTACAATATTATTGATATAAATATTATATATACTTTATTTTTATACTATTTACATATTTAATACTAACAATTCTTTCAAAAGTATAAAAATATAAATAACTTTCTTAATAAAATAACTTTTGTATATGAATAATCTATATATAAAATAAAAAAGCCAGGTGTTAACCTGGCTTAGATAATTATATTGAAACAACTTTGGCAACACCAATAAGCATTGGGTCTAACTCTTTTTTCATAGCAAGTGCTTCTTCAATACTGTAATCCGTTATTTTTTCACCTCTAAGAGCAACAACACGATTGTAATTTTTTAATTGAAGAAGTTCAACAGCATGAACTCCCATTTGAGCCGCCACAACTCTATCACGCAAACTTGGAGAGCCTCCTCTTTGAACATGTCCTAATACTGTTGCTCTAGTATCAATCCCAGTTTTTTGTTGCACTTCTTCTGCTATATCAAGAGCTTTACCAACTCCTTCAGCAACTACAATAAGGAAATTTTTCTTTCCCTCTTTATGTGTTTCTTTTATTCGTTCAATAACATCTCTATCGATATCTACAGGAATCTCAGGTATTAAAATACAAAGTGCACCTGTGGCAATACCAGTATTAACAGCTATATACCCAGCATGTCTTCCCATCACTTCAACAACACTACATCTTTCATGACTTTGTGTTGTATCTCTAAGTTTATCTATCATTTCCATGGCTGTATTAAGTGCAGTATCAAAACCTATTGTATAATCGCTACAAGCAATATCATTATCGATAGTACAAGGAATTCCTATACATTTTATGCCTAATTTTGCTAATGCCCGACATCCGCGAAAAGAGCCATCTCCTCCTATTACAATTAAAGCATCGATTCCGTATCGATTACATGTTTCCACAGCCTTTTTTTGTCCTTTATCAGTCATAAACTCATCAGAACGAGCAGTAAACAACATCGTACCTCCACGATGGATGATTTCCGAAACACTACGAAGATTCATATCAAAAATATCGTCTGTAAGTAGCCCATTATAACCATGTCTTATGCCTTTTACTGCAAACCCATTAAATATAGCTGAACGTACAACCGCACGAATAGCAGCATTCATACCCGGGGCGTCTCCACCGCTCGTAAGAACACCAATTGTCTTAATTTCTTCCATTGAAACCACCTCTATTATTTTATTAATACTACATTTTCGTTGCCTACTACATATTTTAATTCATCAATAATATTTATACTGTTTCTTACCCAAAAATTCTTAGGAGCTCTTACATATTGTTTTTTATCTTGAAGATAAAAGTACACAGGCATTAGCCCTCTATATCTTTTTAAAATATCACATGAATTTTTGAAACTAATATCATTTTGACTAGGTACCTTTATATATAATCCGTATTTAGAATCTTTTTTCATAGCTAATATATGGCAAGCTTCTTCAGAATTAATATCATAAATTTCTTCAGCAACAATAGTTGGCTGATCATCTTTCAATGAAATTGTACCCTTAACAATCAATACTGCATTATCAACTATAGAAGCCTTTGTTTCATTAAATACATTTGGGAATACAATCATATCCATTGATGCAGTTAGATCTTCTACTGTAACAAAGCTCATAAGTTCTTTCTTTTTTGTAGTATGATGCCTATATTTTGATACAATCACAACTAGTGTTTGCTGTGTATTATCGTATACTTCATTACCCTCATCTGTCAATTGAGAAATGTTGCAAGTCGATATATTTTTTACATATTCAATATTTTTTTCTAGAGGATGCCCAGAAAGATAAATACCTGCCAAGCTCTTTTCTAAATTTAATTTTTCAGTTGGAGAATAGTCTTCGGATTGTGGAAGTTTTATATAATCATGTATTTTAATAGTTGTTTCTTCAGTAGATGATGGAACACTAAACAAATCCATTTGCCCATCTAATTTATTTTTTTGCTCGTTATTTATACTACTTAGTATATAATCAATATTAACAAATAATCTGCGACGATTTATGCCTAATTGATCAAACGCTCCAACTTTAATGAGACTTTCCAAGGCTCTCCTATTAAATCCTTTATCATGCATTCTTCTGCAAAAGTCAAAAATACTGTCGAAAGAACCATTCATTTCTCTTTCGAATGTCATGGAATCCATGAAAGCCTTACCAACATTTTTTATAGCGGCCATACCATATCTAAGATTATCTCCTTCTACAACAAACCCAGCATATCCTTTGTTTATATCTGGAGGGAGAATTTTAATATTGAGTCTCCTACATTCCCGGGTGTACTCTATGATTTTAGCTGTATTATCAAAAATACTTGTAAGCATTGCTGCCCAAAATTCTTTAGGATAATGGGCTTTCAAATACGCTGTTTGGTATGAAACATAGGCATATGCAGCGGCATGTGGTTTATTGAATGCATATGAAGCAAAACTTGACATTTCATCAAAAATATCATTTGCTATTTCTTCACTAACTCCATTTTTAGCACTGCCTTCGATAAAATGCGAGCGTTCATTTGCCATTACATCTGCTTTTTTCTTACCCATGGCTCGTCTAACAAGATCAGCCTGACCATAACTATATCCAGCCATCGTACGACAAATTTGCATTACCTGTTCTTGATAAACAATACATCCATTTGTAACTTTAAGTATATCCTCTAGTAATGGATGCCTATATTTAATCATCTCTGGATGATGTCTATTTTGTATAAATGTTGGTATAGAATCCATAGGGCCTGGTCTATACAAAGAAATAACAGCAATCAAATCTTCAATATCAACTGGTTTTAGACTAATCAGGACATTTTTCATTCCTCCACTTTCAAATTGGAATACTCCTACAGTGTCACCTTCTGCCAAAAGCTTAAATGTTTTTTCATCATTAGTTGGTATTTTATCTACGTGAAAATTGGGATTGAACTTCTGAACCATTTTTTCACATTGATCTATAACTGTAAGAGTGCGAAGTCCTAAAAAGTCCATTTTTAGTAGGCCAAGCTCTTCTATAGTGGTCATAGTAAACTGTGTTATTAATTGTCCATCATTACTCTGTAAAGGTACATATTCTACAACTGGCTTATCAGTAATAACAACGCCCGCTGCATGAGTTGACGCATTTCGAGGCATTCCTTCTACCTTCATAGCAAGTTCAATAAGTTCCTTGATTCCAGGATCCGATTCGTAAAGTTGTTTAAGCTCTTTAGATATATCTAAAGCTTTTTCTATTGTCATTTTAGGTTCATTTGGTATAAGCTTCGCTATTCGATCAACAGAATTATATGGCATATCAAGTACTCGTCCTATATCTCTTATAGCACCTCTTGCCGCCATTGTACCAAATGTAATAATTTGGCAAACATGGTCAGCACCATATTTTTCAGTTACATAATCAATTACTTTTCCTCTTTTTTCATAACAAAAGTCAATATCAAAATCCGGCATACTTATACGCTCTGGATTAAGAAAACGTTCAAAAATCAAATTATATTTAAGAGGATCAATATTAGTGATACCACAACAATACGCGCATAAACTAGCTGCACCGCTGCCCCTACCAGGGCCTACAGGGATATCGTGTTTACGAGCATAATTAATAAAATCGTAAACTATCAGATAATAATCAACAAAGCCCATCTTTGTTATTATTCCTATCTCATAATTTAATCGGTCAGTCATCTCTGAAGTAATTTTATCATACCTATTTTTTAATCCATCACGGCATAATTTTTCAAAAAATTGTTGATTAGGTGTTCCATCCGGTGTTTCATATTTAGGTAATTTTGTATGTCCAAATTCATAATCAAAATTACATTTCTCAGCTATTTTTACTGTGTTTTCACAAGCTTTTGGAATATATGAAAACAAATCATACATTTCTTCTGTGCTTTTTACATAAAATTCATCTGTTTCAAATTCTAAAGTATCTGGATCTGACAATCTCTTATTTGTCTGTACACATATCAAAGCATATTGCATTTTAGAATCTTCTTTTTTGATATAATGACAGTCATTCGTTGCAACTAACTCTATATCTAATTTTTTGGCCAGTTGTAAAATCATTGGAATAACTTCTTGCTGTTCTTTTATTCCATGATCTTGTATTTCTAAATAATAATCATCTTCAAAAATACTTTTATAAAAAAGCGCAGTTTCTTCAGCTTTCTCTATATCACCTGCCAAAAGCAGTCTTGGTATCTCACCAGCTAAACAAGCTGAAAGGCAGACTAAGCCTTCATGATATTTTTTAAGAAGTTCATGATCAATTCTTGGTTTTGTATAAAATCCTTCAGAAGAACCTAGTGTTACAAGTTTTATAAGGTTTTGATAACCAATTTCATTTTTAACTAAAAGTATCAAATGGTAATATCCATCTATCTTGTGCACTTTATCTTTTCTACCTCGTGTTGCAACATAAACTTCGCAACCAATAATAGGTTTTATTCCTTCTTTTTTAGCTTTTTTATAAAATTCAACACAACCATACATAACACCATGGTCGGTTATTGCAACAGCGCTTTGACCCGATTCTTTTATATGTTTCATAAGCTTGTCAATTCGACATGCTCCATCTAACAAACTATATTCTGTATGTAAATGAAGATGCACAAAGTCTTTTTTCATTTATCATTCCTCTATCTGTGCAACGGCACAAAGTTTCTGTAATCTTCTATTCACTGATGATTTTGTCATAGGCTCTGAACACATTTTCCCTAAATCAGATAATGATAATTCTGGATTTTCTAATTTCAACTGTGCGAGTTCTTGCAAATCATCTGGCAAATCATAAAGCAATTCTGTTTCTATAAGCTTATTAATTGCTTTTATATATTTTTGACCAGCGTTTATTGTTTTAGCTATATTAGCAGCATCACAATTAGTAACTCTATTTATGTGATTTCTTAAATCTTTTACCACTTTATCTTCCATTAATTCTAAGCATGAGTTCTGTGCTCCCACCGTAACTAAAAATTCTTCAATAGTTTCACTATTCTTAGTATAGACTACTGACGAAGATTTGCGTTTACTGATTTTGAAGTCAAAACCCGCTCTATTAAATATATCTAGAAGCTTATTAGCGAGAGTTCCGTCTCTATAACTAAACTCCAAATGATATTCTTTACTAGGATTTACTAATACGCCATCAGAAATAAAAACCCCAATCAAAAAATGTTGCAAACATTTATCACAACATAATTTTTTAACCTGTAAAGTATATAAGCTTTTCACACTTTCAGTCTCTGTTATGTATATCTTTGTAACATGATTTTTGCTTTCATACTCCTTATCAACTACATAAGATTCTATATTATATTTACTTAGTAGCTTTTTTATAACTTTAGCAGTTTTAGGTATATCTGTCTTGTGTATAAGTATATCTATTTTCTCATTTATATTATCTCTATAAAAATATCCTTTTAAAAAACTAATATTGCAGCAATCATTCTTTGAAAATTTAAAATTATCCAAAGCTTCTACTCTGCTTGATTTTGAAAAAGTAGACTCCATTACTTTCCTCTATTTATATCTCTATGATGAACATTCACCACATATCCTTGTTGTTTAATATGATTATGCATTGCATTTGCAAATGATACTGAACGATGCTTACCGCCTGTACAACCGTATCCAATAGTAAGATGACTTTTTCCTTCTTTAATATAAAGTGGAAGCGAAAAATCGATAAGACTTATTTGTCTTTCAAATAGTTGTTCAGCAGTATCTTGAGAGAAAACAAATTCTTTCACAGCTTCGTCATTTCCTGTAAGATGTTTTAATTCTTTTATATAAAATGGATTTTTTAAGCACCTAACATCAAACATTAAATCCACATCAGTAGGTATACCAAACTTATATCCAAACGACACAACCTCTATACTCATAACTTTCTTTTTATCATTCACTACATAACTCAAAATTCGGTCTTTTAGTTGTGAGGTTGAAAAAAGAGAAGTATCCAATATATAGTCAGCCTGGGTGTAAAGCGGCATTAAAACTTCACGTTCGCACTTAATTGCAGCCTCAATAGACAATTCTTTTTTCAACATTAGCGGATGAATTCTTCTTGTTTCTTTATATCTATCCATAAGTACTTTATCTTGTGAATCAAGAAAAATGATTTTCAATATGCCAGATTGCTGATTTTCTTTAATTGCCTCAATTAACTGAAGAAAATCTCCATCATTTCTAATATCTACCACACATGCAATTTTTTTATTATGAATAAAAAACTCATCTTTTAAGTCAAGAAATTTAAGAATCAATGATGTTGGCATATTATCAATACAAAAGAAGCCAGTATCTTCAAGTGCTTTTACTGCTACGCTTTTCCCCGCTCCAGACATTCCTGTAATAATAACAAAACTGTAATCCATAATTTATTTTTACATTCCTATTTTTTCACATTCATACTAATTAAATAATTATCATTTCTTTTTCAAGGATGATACCTTTTTTGTCATAAACGATTTTTTGAACCTTATCAGCTAAATCAACTATATCCTGACAAGTGGCATTACCAATATTTACTATAAAACCAGCATGTTTTTCACTTACTTGTGCACCACCTACTGTTAAACCTTTAAGACCACATTCATCAATAAGTGCAGCTGCAAAATACCCATTTGGGCGTTTAAATGAACTGCCTGCGCTCGGTTTATCTAGTGGCTGTTTATTTCTTCTTTTTTGCATTATATCATCCATAAATATAAGCATTTCTTCTTTGTTTCCTGCTTTCATTTCGAATTTAACACCAGTAATAAGCCATTTATGTTCCATAAAAATTGAATGTCTATAAGAAAAGTTACATTCTTTTTTGCTTATAGTTTTTATTTCTCCGTGTTCATCAATAAAAGTCACCGAATGTATGCAAGTAGAAATCTCTCCTCCATAAGCACCGGCATTCATAAATGTTCCACCACCAACATTACCCGGTATGCCATAGCAATATTCAAGTCCTGTTAAACTGTTTATAGCAGCTGTTCTACTAAGTGATGTTAGTGACAGTCCTGATCCTACAATTATAATATTATCTTTTATATTTATAGAATTCATTGCAGAAGTCTTTATAATTACACCATTATAACCTTTATCATTAAAAATTACATTTGACCCATTTCCAAGAAAATAAAAATCAATGTTATTATTTTTAAGATATCTTATTAAAACACTCGCTTTTTCTGCATCATCAGGTTCAGCAATACATAATGCATTTCCACCAACTTTAAATGTTGTATGTTTTTTAAGACTTTCATTAAACTTTGCTTCTATTTTGTTATCTTCTAAAAATTTTTTAAGCATTATTTACTCCAAGCATTGCTGCACCTATTATGCCAGCATTATTTCTAAATTTTGCAATCATAATTTTAGTTCTTTCGTGTGCATTTCTAGCAAAATCTTCTTGATCAATATAAGGTTTAAGCAAATCAAGAAGTTTTTCTCTCTGATTTGAAACTCCACCGCCGATACAAATTATATCTGGTTGAAAAATGTTTATAAGATTTATAATTCCACACGCCAAATATTCAATATATTTTTTGACTAAATATGTAGCAGTTTCATCCCCCATTTCCATGGCATCAAATGCAAATTTTGAATTAGCATTTTCTATATTCGGGCACAATTTCCAAAGTAAACTATTTGGATTTTTTATCATGGCTTCTTTAGTGTCCCTTGTTAATGCACTTGCAGATGCATATCTTTCAAAGCATCCTCTTCTTCCACAATTACATTCTCTCCCGCCTAAATTTATAACCATATGACCAATTTCAAGAGCAGAATAATTACAACCAGAACAAATTTTCCCATTTACATAAGCCCCACCGCCTATTCCTGTTCCAATTGTAACTACCAGTGCATTTTGATAACCTTTTGCGTTACCTGCAACCACTTCTGCTACAATAGCAGTATTAGCATCATTTTCAACAAAAACAGGGATTTGAAAAAATTCTTTCAAATTCTTTACTATTTCCCAATTAGTATAGCCAAAATTAACATTTGACCACACAATACCTCGATTGCCATCTACTGATCCTGGTGTACCTATTCCAACGCTTACAATATCTTTATTTATATCATATCCATTTTCTTTACATAAATCATCACAAAGATTAAATATATCTTTTTCAAGTTGTTTTTCTGATTTAGGAAGATTCGTTTTTATGCTTTTATCACAAATGATAGTTCCGCTTTCATCTACGATACCAGCTGCAATGTTAGTTCCACCAAGGTCGACACCTAAATATAATTTTTCCATATAATTCTCCAATTATTCTTGAATACCAAGTTTCTCCAATAATTCTCTAGCTGCTGAATATCCCATTTTTTTCTGACGATTTACAACAGCAGCAGTTTCGATAATTATTGCAAGATTTCGACCAGGGCGAACTGGTATAACAGTTTTTATGACACTTACACCCAAAATATCGGTATATTCATCGTTGAGACCTGTTGTACTGTAACTCTTTTCAGAATTCCATTGTTCAAGCTCAATAACCATGTCAATTTCTTGTGATTGTTTAACAGCACTTGCACCATATGTTCTGGCAATATTTATAATACCGACACCACGAAGCTCTATGAAATTCTGTATGTTTTCGGGTGACTGTCCGACCAAAGTTTTATTTGAAAGTCTTCTTATCTCAACTGCATCATCTGCAATAAGACGATGTCCTCGTTTAACAAGTTCAATAGCAGTTTCACTCTTACCAACACCGCTATCTCCCATTATAAATATACCTTCGCCATAAACCTCCACTAATACACCATGTCTTGTGACTCTTCTAGCCAACTCAGTATTTAAGTAGCTTATTGCAGATGCCATAAATGCTGAAGTTTCTTCACTTGTTCGCAAAAGTGGAACTTTATTTCGTCTTGCTGATTCTACAATTTCTGTAGATATTAACATATTTCTAGTCACTATAACAGCAGGAATATTTTTACAAAACAAGCTTTCGATTCTTTCCATTTTAACTGCCTGAGGCAAGCTATCTAGATAACTGAACTCCATTCTTCCAAGAATTTGTATACGACTTGGGTCAAATCCTTCACTAAATCCAGTTATAAGCAATCCAGGGCGATTAACTTCGGTACTTGTTATTTGAATTTCATCTGTTTCCCCTGGAACTGACAAAATTTCTAGATGAAGTTGAGCTATAAATTTTTCTAGTGTAACAAAAAATTTCATATATTATTACCTCAGTTATTCTTTATATTATATATAATTAAATTATATAATATAAAAATGCAAATTACAATAGTATACAATTCAAATGATTTTATGTCATTTTAAGCAAGATTAATTACATTTTTCAATCAAAACCTTTACTTTTAAGTTTTCAAGTGATATAATCACGCATTGGGTGTGTCGACAGGGCACATTGCATTTATTACATGCTGATTTTATTTAAGGAGGATTCATACATGAAAAACTATGATGTTGCCATAATTGGCGGTGGTATTGGTGGTCTTATGAGCGCATATAGGCTTATTGAGACTGACCCAAATTGCAAAATTATTCTTTTTGAAAAAGGTAACCCTATTGAAAAAAGAGTTTGCCCTATTGTTGCCAAAAAGACAGATACTTGCATTAAATGTAAATCTTGTAGCATAATGGAAGGACTTGCAGGTGCTGGTGCTTTTAGCGACGGTAAATATGTAATAAGCACCGAATATGGCGGATGGTTGCCTGATTTTTTACCTAAGAAAACTGTTATAGATTATATTGAAGAAGCAGATAAAGTACTTATGAGTTTTGGTGCTACTTCTGACAGATTTATGCCTAACGATGAACTTAAAAAGAAATGTCTTGAATATGATTTACATATGCAACAGGCACAACTAAAACATCTAGGTACTGACGCAAACTTTGAAACGATGAGTAAAATGTGTGCATATCTCAATGAAAGAATTGAAATTTTATGTCAAACCAATGTATATGATGTTGATAAAGAAAGTCATACAGTTTACTTTGAAAACAAAGATGGAAAAAGCGAAATCTCGGCAGACAAAATCATCTTTGCGGTTGGTAGAGCTGGTTCTCGTTTCTTTACTGAATGGTGTAAAAAGCACAGTATTCACATGACTAACAATCAAGTTGACGTTGGGGTTCGTGTTGAGCTTCCAGCTGTTGTATGGGAACATTTCTCTAAAAAAATATATGAACCCAAAATTTGGTATCGCTCTAAAAAATATGGTGACATTACAAGAATGTTCTGTTTCAATGAACGCGGTAATGTTGTTATGGAAAACACTGGCGGTGTAATGACAGTAAATGGCCACGCATATAAAGGTGCTGATAAAAAAACTGAAAATTCCAACTTTGCTCTATTATCAACTATTCGTTTTACTCAACCTTTTAATGAACCTATTGAATATGCTCGACATGTAGCTACCCTTTCAAACCTCATTAGTGGTGGTAATGTACTTGTACAGAGACTTGGCGATCTGATGAACGGAAGGCGCACAGATGAAAAGCGTCTTGCTCAGTCAACTGTTACACCAACTCTTAATGCTGTTCCTGGCGACTTGTCTCTTTGTATGCCAAAAAGACAGCTAGATAATATTATTGAAACACTTGAAGCACTTGATAAAATTGCTCCTGGTACAATGAATTACGATACACTTCTTTACGGTGTTGAATGCAAATACTATTCTGCTAGACCAGAAACTGACGAAAACTTTATGCTTAAAGGTTGCGATGATATATATTGTGTTGGGGATGGTGCTGGTTTCACAAGAAGCTTATCACAAGCTGCGGCACAAGGTATATATGTTTCTGATATGATTATTAAAACTAAATAAGCTATTTCTGCCCTGTTAATAACAGGGCAGTTTTTTTATAATATATTTATATTGATATTGATATCATTGTATATGCAACCAGATTGTTTGGCAAACCAATCTAGTGAACAAGTATTTTTAATAACTACATCATAAAAAACATCATATATATTATTATATAAATCTTGCTTTAGTAATGAAATAAAGCATTCCTTACTTTTCGTGCTATCAGATATTCCTTTAATATTTTTTAGCACGAAAGTTATATTAAAATTCAAAACATCTTCTTCTATATGATAATATGTGCTGATATCCATCAATGAAGCAAAAAATTGACCATCTCTAAATACATAATCAAAATTATCGATTCTATTTTCAAGAATTGCTAAAACTTGCCGTTGCTTTGTGTTTAATTTTTTTACTGCTAACCCATTTTTTATAATAAATTCACTCTTACAATTTCCATTACTATCAGCTATAGGTAATTTTCCATTTATTTTATTATCGATGTTTGAAAAAGAATATAAGGGATTATCTAATAATTCACTTCTAGCCTTAAACATTTCATCTGGTTCAGCTAGTACGCCTATAACATTAACACTTGGTGGCATGTCTAAACTAATAAACATATAAAAAATATCATTAATACTATCCTCTGCTTGATAAGAAATATAACAATTTTCGCATAATCTAAAATTATAATTGTTATCTTCCATTGCTTGTATAGCTAATTTATAAATATCTGGTCCTTCATAAGTTGACTTTATATAGTTTTCTTGAGAAGAATTAAAATTATAATAATTTATATC
>JAHHTS010000004.1 GCA_020024475.1 Oscillospiraceae bacterium | reverse complement strand
GGATAAAGTTCACATATTTTTGAAAAATATAAGTTATACTATAATAATCTGGTAAAGGTTGGAGGAATTATGAGTAAAAAAAGATATACAGTAGGAGAAGAAATATTTAATAGTGTCAGTCATGGTGTGACAGCACTAGCAGCAGTGATTGGTTGCACTGTAATGGTAACCTTGTCTGCTTGTTATGGAAACTTGATAGCTGTTTTATCCAGTTTGGTATTTGGCTTGGCGTTAATCATAATGTATACTATGTCAACACTGTATCACGCATTTCCGTTTGAAAAGGTAAAGGCTATTTTTAGAATATTTGACCATTCATCAATACCGCTTTTGATAGCTGGCTCGTATACACCGTTTTGTCTTATAGCTTTAAATGGCAGTCAAAAAGGGAAAATTGTAATTGCGGTAGTTTGGTTTTGTGCATTTTTGGCCATAGCTCTTAATGTAATCGACCTGGATAAGTACGAAAAATATACTTTGTGGATATATATAGTAATGGGTTGGGCTGTTGTTTTTGCAATAAAAGATATAGTTGTAGCACTTCCAAAGCCAGCGTTTTACTTGCTGTTAGCAGGTGGAGTTTGCTACACAGGCGGTGTTATTTTCTATAAGATGACCAAGATAAAATATATGCACAGTGTGTGGCATTTGTTTGTAAGTTTGGGTAGTTTTTTACATTTTCTTTGTGTAGTGTGCTATGTTTTACCAATGACATATTGATGCAATGAAGGGAATAATATTTGTATTGATAAAAGTTCTTCAAAGTGCTATAATTGTTTCACGCACCAATATGGAGGGTTGTCTGAGTGGTCGAAAGTGCGAAACTCGAAATTTCGTGTCGGTGATGAGCCGACCTAGGGTTCGAATCCCTAACTCTCCGCCAAAAAAGAGCTGCATTTTATGTGGCTCTTTTTTTCGACTGATTATAAAGAAAAATTAAACTTTTATTGATATATATTAAAATCGATAAAATTTAGTTATACAAAAATTATACGAATTTTCAATATAATAAAAGAATGGAAGATTTTATTACCAGGCTGAGTCGGTAGAATTATCAAATTTTTCGGTCTTTTGTGAGATAGAGAACGACTGTCGTTTTTATCATTATTAAATGTATTTAGCGTATAAACTGTGCCACCAAAATGTTAAACTTACTTGATAAGTATCAGTTTTACTATTAATGGTTCAGTAATATTATGTAACAATTTATTTTTATAAATTTTTATGCTAGCATATATTGTTTAAATAAATGAATTTGTATACTTTATATAGTGTATAAATAATCACTGTGTTTGAATTCTTAAATATATCTTACAAATACAAATCCCCCTTGTACAGTTTGTACAAGGGGGATTTGTATTATAAAATTACTTGTGTAACTTCGTAACCAGCGTCAGAAACAGCTTTCACAAGTGTATCTTTAAGGTCTGGGTCAGCTGTAAGTGTAGCTTGATTTTCTTCGAGGTTAACATTAACATCACTAACTCCTTCGATAGCGTTAAGAGCTTTTTCTACATGCATAACACAGTGGTTACACATCATACCATTAATTTTTAATACCATTTTATTGTTCTCCTTTTTAACTATATCTGTAACAGTGTAGCCAGCCTCAGCGACTGCGTCTGTTATTGTAGCAAGTTTACTTTCATCGGCGTTAAAGGAAGCTTGATTTTCTTCAAGGCTAACATTGATGTTGTATACGCCATCAACACTTTGCAAAGCCTTTTTAACATGATTTACACAGTGGTTGCACATCATACCGCTGATTTTAATAGTTATTTTATTATCAGAAGAATTTTCTATCACGTTAGAGACAATGTTATTATTTGAAATAATTTCCGATGTATCTATGCTTAATACTTCTTCATTCACACAAATTTCTTTTAAAACTTCTTCAACTGAATTATTTTTATCAGTTTTGAAGAACCTAAGTCTTAGAGCGTTTGAAACGACGAACAAACTACTAAAACTCATAGCAGCAGCTCCGAAAGAAGGAGTTAATTTCCAGCCAAAACCGTAATAGAATAAACCGGCTGCTAAAGGAATACCACAGATGTTGTAGAAGAAAGCCCAGAACAAGTTTTCTTTGATATTTTTGATAACAGCTTTACTTAGTTTAATAGCACTTGGAACATCAAGCAGGTCGTTTTTCATCAAAACTATATCGGCGCTTTCCAAAGCAACATCAGTGCCAGCACTAATAGCAACGCCAACATCGGCTCTTACAAGAGCAGGTGCATCGTTTACACCGTCACCAACCATAGCGACAACTTTGCCTTGATTTTGAAGTTCAAAAACAACTTTTTCTTTATCTTGAGGTAGAACATCAGCGATTGTATTTGAAAGATTGAGCTGCTTAGAAATACCTTTCGCAGTTCTTTCGTTATCACCTGTCAGCATAATAACATCAATATTCATATTGCGAAGATTCTCAATAGCCTGTTTGCTTGTGGGTTTGATAACATCGCTAACAGCTATAATGCCCATAAGAACATTGTTTTTTGCAAAAAGTAAAGGAGTTTTACCCTGGTCAGCAAGGTTGTTTATCTTTTCGTCTGCGAATGATATATCTATATTGTTTTCAGTAAGAAGTTTTGCATTACCGGCAATAAATTTATCCGTTCCAATTTCAGCGAAAATGCCTTTGCCAGGGAAAGATTTAAAGTTTTGTGCATCAGGAAAGTTTATGTTTTTTTCTTTGGCGTATTCCATAATTGCAAAAGCAAGAGGGTGTTCGCTTTTACTTTCCAAACTTGCGGCAATTTTCATGAACTGAGATGTATCGCCGTTTATGGTGATAATATCGGTAACAACAGGCTTACCTTTTGTGATAGTACCTGTTTTGTCCAAAACCACAGTGGTTACATTGTGAGCTATTTCAAGGGCTTCTCCTGATTTTATAAGTATACCGTTTTCAGCACCTTTACCAGTACCAACCATAATTGCAACAGGTGTGGCAAGACCTAAAGCACAAGGACAAGAGATAACCAAAACAGTAATTGCGAAGTTAAGAGATAGTTCAAAGCCCACGCCTAGAATGAAGTACCAAATCAAGAATGTAACAGCTGAAATAGTCATAACAGTTGGAACGAAAATGCCGGCAATTTTGTCAGCCATTTTAGCGATAGGAGCTTTAGAGGCGCTAGCTTGTTCAACTAGACGCACTATTTGAGCGAATGTGGTGTCGTCACCAACTTTAGTAGCCTGTATTTTAATAAATCCTGTTTTGTTTATTGTAGCACCGATAACATTGTCGCCAATTTCCTTGTGAACAGGTATACTTTCACCGGTGATAGCAGCTTGGTCGATGCTGGTGGCACCTTCGATAACTATACCATCAACAGGAATGTTCATACCAGGTTTAACTAGTATTATATCCCCGATAACAACCTCTTCAACAGGGATAGTAATTTCAACATCACCACGAATGACAACGGCAGTTTTTGGTGCTAGGTCTAAAAGGCGACTGATGGCTTGGCTGGTTTTGCCTTTGCTTTTGGCTTCAAGATATTTACCAACATTTATAAGAGCTAAGATAGTTGCACCGCTTTCAAAGTATAAATCCATGTGATATTTGCCTACAAGTGCCATATCACCTAATGCCATACCATAGCTCATGCGGAAAATAGCAAAAATACCATAAGCAACAGCAGCGGAAGAACCAACAGCGATAAGACTGTCCATATTAGGAGAGGCATGTAAGAGAGTAGAAAATCCTTTTTGGAAATAGTGTCGGTTTATATACATTACTGCAAGGCAGAGCAAGAACTGAATAAAGGCGAATGAAACGGCATTTTCCATACCTGATAACCAAGAAGGTAGTGGCGCACCGTACATACTGCCCATAGAGATGTACATAAGAGGAACCCAGAAAATAAAAGAGGTTATAAGTCTTATTTTCATAGCTTTTATTTGTTTTTCAGCCACATTTTCTTTAGGCTGAGAATGTTTAGCTGCGTTTTTATCGTCAGCAACGAGAGAAGCACCATATCCGGCGTGTTCGACACAGGAAATAATATCATTTGTAGAAAGAGCACCGTCAGGATATTCTACCTGCATACTGTTTGTAAGAAGGTTTACACTTACTGTGCTTATGCCTTCTAACTTAGATACACTTTTTTCCACTCGTGAAGAACAAGCAGAACAGGTCATACCGGTAATATCATACTTTTGTTTCATATGAAATCCTTTCTATTTAATAATTTTACTCATAAGAGTGATTAGTTCATCAACTTTTTCATTTCTGTCTTCTTCTGTGGCGGCATTATTCACACAATGTTTAAGATGTGCAGTAAGCACTTCCTTGTTAGCTTTAGTGATAAGTCCCTCACAAGCCATAATTTGGTGTGAAATATCTATACAGTATCGGTCATCCTCCACCATTTTTATAACTGCGTCCAGTTGACCTCTGGCAGTTTTTAGAAGTCTTAAAATTTTTGTTTGGTCAGCAACCATAATACAATCCTTTCTTACCCCCCCTCATAGGGGTGGGTTCGACTATATAGTAGCATTAAGAACGAAAAAAGTCAATATATATTTATGTTTCATTATTTTGTACAAAAATCTCATAAAATTTAGTGCGATATACCAATAGACGAACAAGCCTTTTGGAATTTATAATTAAGAAATAAGGTATTTCTATACATAAGGAGAAATTAAAAATGAGAAAAATAATAATGGATGTTGACACAGGCACAGATGACGCAATAGCAATAATGTGTGCATTACAGACAGAAGAACTCGAAGTTTTGGGAATTTGTACTGTAAACGGCAACCGTGGAATTACATATACAACTGAGAACACCCTTCGTTTGCTAGAATATCTTGGCAGAGAAGAAATTCCGGTTTATAAAGGATGTGCATTACCAATGGTTTCCACACTTCCAAAGTGGAGAAGGCCAGAAATTCCATACGGTGGAAAGGAATTCAAAGCACAAGAAGTACATGGAGACTGGCTGGATTTACCACACAGTGTGAATAAAAAAGTAGAAGATATGGACGCAGTTTCATACTATATTAAAACACTTACAGAAACAAAAGAAAAAATCACACTTGTTCCGGTAGGCCCACTTACAAACCTTGCCATAGCAATGAGAGCAAAACCTGAAATTGTAGAAAATATAGAAGAGATTGTAATAATGGGTGCCGCTTATGCATATGGTAATATAACCGCAACAGCAGAGTTTAACTGGTGGTGTGATCCTGAGGCAGCAAAAATAGTAATGGATTGTGGTGCAAAAATCACCATAGTTCCACTTGATGCAACACATAAAGCATTGGTAAGTGGAAAAGAGGCAGACGAAATTCTTGCAGGAGGCACAAAAGCGTGTCTTGCAGCAGGTGATTTTATCAAACGCAGAATCAGAGGGTATGCAGTTTTCCAGCCAGTAGGCGAAGACATGACACCGGTTCATGATGCATTGGCAGTGCTATATCTTATAGATAAATCGGTTTGTGAAGATGTAAAACCTATGTATGTAGATGTAGATTGCGGGATGGGAGCAAGTGATGGTATGTCCATAGTTGATGTTGATCACAGATATGAGGATAAAGAGCCTAACTGCGATTTTGCATTTAGTGCAAACAGAGAAAAATTTGTAGAGCTTCTTACAAAAACATTGAAAGCGAGATAAAAATAAAAAAAAGGGGCTTAATGCCTCTTTTTTATTTGCCATAAATCTGATTATATGATAAAATCTTGTATGTTCGGGGAAATAGGTGAAAATCCTATGCGAGCCCGTCGCCGTAAGATAAATAATGTCACACCTTACTTTAAGCTACAATTAGAGGAAAAGTCATTGGGGGAAAACCTTGAGAAGGCGGTGTGAAAAGGTCTAGCCGGAATATCCGAACTAATCTCTCTAAAGTTGCGAGTTCCAACTGAGGGATATCAACAAAAAAATAAAGGAGAAAAATTATGAAAAAAACAAATCTTAAAGAAAAACTTTCACTTGTCCTTTATACAGTGCTTATTGTGGCTATGGCACTTTTCACAACAGGATGCAGTGAAAAAGATGTTAACTCTGGAGCTAACAATGGTTCACAGCAGGAACAGCAGCAGGAACAGCAGCAGGAAGTAAAAGTTTTTAAAGATGGCGATGTTATTGGTGAAGTAGATAACGACAAAGATGTATTTGATGTTTGCGTTGTCACAGAGGACGGAAAAAGCATAACAATTCGTGTTTTCCCAGATAAAGATGTGAAGACAGTTGGCGAAGCACTTCTTAAAGGTGAATTTATCGCAGGTGAAGAAGGCGAATATGGTCTTTATGTAAAAACAGTAAATGGCGTAACAGCAGATTTCGATAAAGATGGTAAATACTGGGCATTTTATATAGATGATGAATATGCACAGACAGGCGTAGATCAGACAGAAATTGAAAGAGGCGTAACTTACACATTCAAGATTGAAAAATAATGAAACTTTCAGCTAAGGAGCTTACAGTTTTTGCTTTTTTAGGAACTTTGATGTACTCATCAAAAATTATAATGGAGGCATTACCAAATATACATCTTTTAGGTGTATTTGTAGTAGCCTTCACAGTAGTTTATAGAAAAAAAGCACTGTATCCTATCTATGTTTATGTGTTTATAAACGGAATGATGACAGGTTTTGCCACATGGTGGCTTCCATATCTTTACATTTGGACGGTTCTGTGGGCAGTGGTTATGTTACTTCCTAAAAATATGCCTAAAAAAATAAGTGGAATAGTTTATATGGTTGTATGTGCGTTGCACGGTTTTGCCTTTGGAACGCTGTATGCACCAGCACAAGCGTTGCTTTTCGGACTGAATTTCGAGAAAATGGTGGCGTGGATAATTGCTGGCTTGCCTTATGACTTTATACATGGCGTAAGCAATTTTTTCTGTGGTATACTTATATTACCGCTTATAAACTTACTTGAAAGGTTAGAAAATAAATCTTAATATAAAAAGACTGCTTTCGGGCGGTCTTTTTGTTTGCAATTTTTGTGTAAAAGAACTTATATTCTTGACAAAACTACCGTGTTCATATAATCTTAAATATAGAAAATAATAAGAGGTAAAAGATGTTTAGAGATGACAATTTTTCACAAACTTCATCTGTAGTTATACTTATAAGCTTAGTGGCGCTTTCGCTTATTTTCAATTTTATGATTAAACGAAATCCTAACATACCATCACCTATAAATATAATTTATCCGGCGTATGAAACAGAAAACCCACATAATGATGAACATATAAATAATATAAACAAAGCAACTCCATTCAAGGTTAATATAAAGTTGCCAGAAGGTTTTGAGATAAAAACAGATGGAACTAAAGAAAATTTACCAGACACAAAACTATACTGTCCATATTACATTTATAGTGGGGGAAAACAGATAGGTTATGTTACATTTGATACTTTCACACCACCGCAGAAAAGCGTTCCGAAGGAAGAATATCATAAATACGTATGGAGTCAGAACTTGCGGGAAAACTATGAAGTAGTGCGAACAACAGATGTTTTCGAAGCAGGAATTTGTTTAATCACTGAGAATGGTAAAACTGCTCAAGGTATACTTTGCTATAATAAGGATTTAAAATCTTATGTGGCATTTGCATTTGATACTAGCGAAGTAGATAGACAAACCGCTATACGGATAGCACTAACTCTTAGTTTTTCAGCTCAATGATATAAAATTTTCACAATTTTATAATGGAATTATGATATTTTGATGTCAAACAACAAACATTTACTTTTAAACACAACAAGGTGAACGATATGAAATATATTAAAAGTTTCAAAGACACATTTGCAATTTCTGGCGTAGTTACATTTATCATCGGCTTACTTTTGCTGATATATCCTGATTTTACAGGTAAAGCACTTTGTTATATGCTTAGTGCAGTGCTTATAATTAAGGGTGGAATGGGAATTTTCAACCGTTACCGTAATAAAAGTTTGCCAAGCCCGGTTCCGTTTGAAATCTTTGGTGATGCTCTTACCATTTTGCTTGGTTTGTTCATAGCACTCAGAAGTGAATTTGTGATTTCAATAATTCCGTTTGTGTTTGGTGTTTTCTTACTTATGAGTGGAATAACTTCATTGCAGAAAGGCTTAATGCTTAAAAGTATGGGCTACCCACAATGGAAAACTAGCATTATTTTTACAGCAACCAAACTGGTGCTTGCACTAGCCATAATGATGAATCCGTTCAGCACAGCTCTTACACTTACAAGATTTATTGGTGGTTGTCTTGTGTATGACGGAATATCAGGACTTGTCACATTCTATGAAACAATAAAGGCTAAAAATAAGTATGAAAAAGCACAGGAAGATCTTCGTTCATTAAATCTTACTAGAGATGACACCATTGATGATGATATTCCGATAGTAGAAGCTGAATTTGTCGAGATAGTTCATGAAGTAACGGAAGAAAAGGAATAATATTAAATAAAAATAAGAGATGTGGCTTTGCAAGCTTTTTTATTTTAATAAATATTCAAAAAATATAAATTAAACAAGGATAGCTTTCAAATAATCTACTGTTAGCAAATATTGTATAGTTTGATAAAAAAAGACGCAAAAAAAAATGAAAAATATAAAAAGTGACGAAAAACACAAATGATTGTTGACAAATAAAAAAATAAATGTAGAATGATGTTATAAACTTAATCACACAAAAGCGTTGAAAAGAAGAGTAGACGGCATACTGAATTTACAGAGAGTCCTGGTAGCTGAAAAGGGATAAAGAAGTAGCAGTTGAACATGGTCTTTGAGCCATGCAGGCGATAAGTAGTCTGCGTCGGGTTTGCCCGTTATAGCAATATGTCATAAGAGCGTAAAATCGCCCCGTGGCAGAAAGGTCTGTTTTTTACAGATGAAACAAGGTGGTACCGCGTGAAAGATATTTCCCGCCCTTGACTTTTATAGTCAAGGGCGGTTTTTTATTTGCAAGGGAAGGTAAACGATGATAAAAATAACAAATCTATCAAAAACATTTACACAGGGCAAACAGCAAGTAAAGGCTCTAAAAAACATAAATGTGCATATACAAAAAGGCGATATATTCGGAATAATCGGTATTTCTGGTGCAGGTAAAAGCACACTTTTGCGTTGTTTATCGGCACTTGAAAAGCCTACATCAGGAGATATTGAAATTGATGGAATATCTCTTAAAAATATCAAAAACGGAAATCTTATCAAGCTACGCAAGGAAATGGGGGTAGTATTCCAAGGGTATAACCTTATGATGCAGAAAACCGTAGCAGAGAACATAGCATTTCCGCTTAAAATAAGAGGAATATCACAAGACGAAATAAATTTACAAGTGGATAGACTTCTTGAGATAGTGGAGTTATCTGAAAAGAAAAATGCATATCCAAGTCAGCTTTCTGGTGGACAAAAACAGAGAGTTGCAATAGCAAGAGCACTAGCCACACAGCCAAAGATTCTTCTTTGTGATGAACCTACAAGTGCACTTGATCCACTTACAACACGACGGGTGTTGAAATTATTAAAAGAGATTAGCGAAAATTTAGGAGTAACGGTTGTTATTATTACACACGAAATAAATGTTGTAAAAACAATATGCAATCGAATGGCGGTTATTTCAGGTGGCGAAATTGTAGAAAAAGGTGAAGTGAAGGAAATTTTCGCACATCCAGAGAGTGAAATAACAAAATTATTATTAGATTGGAAGGTATAACAAAATGACGGAGTTTATAAATCAATACGGTATGTTGTTATTAAAAGAAACAGCAAACACATTGTATATGTCACTTTTTTCAACACTTTTAAGCTATGTGTTGGGGCTTCCAATGGGAGTACTATTGTACACAACAAAAGAGGGCAATATCCTTGAAAACAAAAGGTTTAATTCAATATTCAGTTGGATAGTTAACATTTTCCGTTCATTCCCATTCATGATTCTTATTGTGATGATTATGCCGATAACCAGAATAGTTGCAGGCAAGGCAATAGGCCCAACAGCGGCGATATTTCCGCTAACAGTTGGTGCAGCTCCATTTGTAGCAAGAATGGTAGAAAGTTCACTTGAAGAAATCGATAAAGGTGTTATAGAAGCTTGTCAGTGTATGGGCGCAAATCCGTTAACGATAATAAAAGTTCTTGTAGGAGAAAGCAAACCTTCTCTTATAAGAGGCTTTTCTATAACAGCAATCACCCTTATAGGATACAGCGCAATAGCAGGCACAGTTGGCGCAGGCGGACTTGGGGATATTGCAATTCGTTATGGCTATCATCGTAGGGTGGAAAGTGTAATGTGGGTTTCAGTTATACTAATTGTTATTATTGTTTGTCTAGTTCAAGCTATTTTTGATAAAATCAGTGTTAAGAGTGACAAACGCAATATATTGTAATCAAATTCTGAAGAACTTTATTTTATAGCTTTAAAACCGGTATAAGGTTATAAAATAAACTAAAATCAGAGTGATTTATAAAAATAAAAACAGAATTTATATAGAGGTAATTAAAATGAAAAAATTAACAGCATTTGTGCTTACATTAGCACTTACATTATCACTTGTTGCTTGTGGCGGCGAAGAAAAAACCACAAATAAAATTAGAATTGGGGCATCACCATCACCACACGCAGAAATTCTTGAACAGGCAAAATCACAGCTTTCCGAACAAGGCTACGAACTTGAAATTGTAGAATTTACAGATTATGTTCAACCTAACATTGCGGTAGATAGCGGTGACCTTGATGCAAATTTTTTCCAGCACACACCATATCTTGACTCATTCAATGCTGATAGAGGTACAAATATTGTAAGTGTGGCAAAAATTCACTTTGAACCACTTGGTATATATCCAGGTAAAACAGCATCTTTAGATGAAATTAAAGACAAAGCAGTTATCGCAGTGCCAAACGATGAAACAAATGAGGCTCGTGCACTTCTTCTTTTACAGCAGGAAGGAATTATAAAACTTAAAGACGGTGTAGGTCTTTCCGCAACAAAACTTGATATAGTTGAAAATCCACATAATGTAGAAATTTATGAAGTTGAAGCAGTTCAGGAAACAAATATTCTCCCTGATGTTGATTTTGCAGTAATCAATGGCAACTATGCAGTTTCCGCAGGAATTCTTGATACAGTTTTGGTAAGCGAAAGCAGTGAAGGAGAAGTACCACAGACTTATGCAAATATTCTTGCAGTAAAAGCAGGCAATGAAAATAACGAAGCAATTAAAGCACTTGCTTCAGTTCTCACAAGTGATGAAATGAGAGATTTTATAAACGAAAAATACGAAAATCTTTTTGTTCCGGTATTTTAATAAATGTTTTTACATTGAAAAAAATTTTTAAATTCACATAATTTTTTACAATCCACATATGATTTTATTGGAAACTCGGCCACACATTTAATTGTGAAGTCGAGTTTTTAATATATAAATATTTAATATATAAATAAAAGTATATATATTATATATACTTCTATGTTTGTATAAGTTATCCAAAAAATGATGAAATTAAAGTTAAAAATTTTTCTTGCAATTTTATTTTGTGGTGGTATAATTAGATGAAATGCCAAGAAGGCACCAGCACACTGTCTTGGCAGTGTGCTTATTTTTATGCTTAAAATTTAATAGATGTATTCAGGGGGAACTAAAAATGAAAAACTTGTTTAATTTGTCCAGCCTTTCCGTGGAAGAAATTACAGCTATACTTGATAGAGCACAGCAGTTTAGTGAAGGTGCAAAAAGTGATGCAGCAAAGGGCAAAGTGGTTGCAAGCTTGTTTTTTGAACCAAGCACAAGAACACAGAACTCTTATTCAATGGCAGTAATGCGATTGGGTGGACAGGTAATCACATTTAACACAGCAGTATCCTCTATGACAAAGGGAGAAACTTTTTACGATACAGTAAAAGTTTTCGAGTCTTTAGGCTGCGATGCAGCAATCATACGCCACAGTGAAAACGAATACTACAACCAGCTTAAAAATATAAAAATGCCAATATTATCAGGTGGTGATGGTACAGGTAATCACCCAACGCAGTCACTTCTTGACCTTCTTACAATTCGACAGGAATTTGGCAAATTTGAAGGTCTAAAGGTTTGTATCGTAGGTGATATAGTTCACTCAAGAGTAGCACATACTGATATTGAAGTGATGAAAAGATTTGGTATGGAAGTTTACACATCAGGTCCAGATGAATTTAAAGAAGATGGCTTTAATTATATTGATTTTGATACAGCTGTTAAAGAAATGGATGTACTTATTCTTCTCAGAATTCAGCATGAAAGACTTGAAAGTGAAATGGTAATGAGTAAAGAAGACTACAATAAACAATTTGGCCTTAACGCTGAACGATTAGCAGCGATGAAAGACCATGCAATCATTATGCACCCAGCACCGTTCAACCGAGGAGTTGAGATTGATGATGAATGTGTAGAATGTTCAAAGAGCAGAATATTCAAACAGATGTCTAACGGTGTGTTTGTTAGAATGGCAGCTGTTGAGAGAGCGCTTCTAGATTAAAAATAAAACAGTGATTTAAAGGGGCAAAGTGTGTTTTGCCCTTTCCTATGTCAAAAAATAGGTATAGCTATTAAAAATCACTTGTGAAATTTTGATATAAAACAATGGTCAACAAAGCTAAAGTGTGATAATATATAAAATATAAATAGTTTGTAGCACTTTGGCACATATTTATAATTTATTTCTTAACTGGTATTTATTTACGTGTGTGTAAAGGTGGCAGGTGAATTTATTATATAGGTTCACAGCACCGGAAAGGAAAAACTATGCTTAATCTTTTATTAAAAAACGGTACAGTTTATGTGGACGGAAAGCTTATTAAGGCAGATGTTCTCATAAAAGACGGTATAGTTGCTGATATAAAACAGGAGATTTGTGAAAACAATGCTCCTTCAGTTGACGTTGATAAATTGCATATAATCCCGGGACTCGCAGATGTACATGTGCACCTGCGAGAGCCGGGTTTTTCTTATAAAGAGACAATTCACAGCGGAACGAAATCAGCGGCAAAAGGCGGTTTCACACTTGTGTGTAGTATGCCAAATTTAAACCCGGTTCCTGACACAGTTCAAAATCTTAAAATTGAACAAGATATAATTGATACAGATGCAGTTATAAAGGTAATGCCTTACGCTGCAATTACAAAGGGAGAAAAAGGGAAAGAACTTGTAGATATTGAAGCAATGGCTGATAAATGTTTTGCGTTTTCTGATGATGGAAAAGGTGTGCAAAGCGAAGAGATGATGTTATTAGCGATGAAAAAAGCTAAGGAAAAGGGAAAAGCTATTGTAGCACATTGTGAAGATGAAAGTCTTTTAAACGGTGGATATATTCATGACGGGGAGTATGCAAGGATTCATGGTCACAAAGGAATAAGCTCTGCCAGCGAGTACAAGCAGGTTGAAAGAGATGTGGCGTTAGCAGAAAGAACAGGTGTGCAATATCATGTGTGCCATATTTCCACAAAAGAAACGGCTGAAATTGTGAGAAAGGCAAAGGCTAAAGGGCTGAAAGTAAGCTGTGAAACAGGGCCGCATTATCTTGCTTTTTGTGATATGGATTTGCATGAGCACGGTAGGTTTAAAATGAATCCACCAATTAGGAGTGCCAGCGATAGAGATGCACTGATTGAAGGCATAAAGGACGGTACTATTGAAGTGATAGCTACCGACCATGCACCTCACTCAGATGAGGAAAAATCAAAGGGGCTTGAAAAGAGCAATATGGGTGTTGTAGGGCTTGAAACAAGTTTTGCAGCAGTTAACACATATATGGTAAAACCAGGGCACATTAGTTTTGAGAAACTGGTGGAAATAATGTCTATAAACCCAAGAAAAATATTTGGAATTGAAGCAGGTATAAAAATTGGAGATAGAGCAGATTTTATAGTTGTGGATAGAGAAAAAGAATGGATAGTAAATCCTGAAGAATTTGTTTCTCAGGGTAAATTCACACCTTTTGAAGGTTTGAAACTTTACGGTGATGTACTCTTTACCGTTTGTGACGGCGAGATTGTATATAATAAATTGATATAAGTAGTAGGAGGAAAAGGGCGTTAGCCCAAAAGAAATTATGCCAAAAAGAACAGATATCAAAAAAATATTAGTAATAGGTTCAGGTCCTATTGTAATCGGTCAGGCAGCAGAGTTTGACTATGCAGGCACACAGGCATGTCTTGCACTTAAAGAAGAAGGTTATGAAGTTGTTCTTATCAACTCAAACCCAGCAACAATTATGACAGACACAAAGATGGCTGATAAAGTATATATGGAGCCACTAACACTTGAATATGTGGCAAGAATAATTCGTTTTGAAAGACCGGATGCAATCGTACCAGGTCTTGGTGGACAGACAGGACTTAACCTTTGCGTGCAGCTTGCTGAAAAAGGTATTCTTGATGAATGTCAGGTAGAAGTTCTTGGAACAAAAATTGAATCAATTAAAAAAGCAGAAGATAGAGAGCTTTTCAAAAATATGTGTGAAGAATTAGGCGAACCAGTAATTGCTTCGGAAATTGTTCACTCAATTCAAGAAGGACTTAAAGCGGCAAGAAACATAGGTTTTCCAGTAGTCCTTCGCCCAGCATATACTCTTGGTGGTACAGGTGGTGGCTTTGCAGATACAGAAGAAGAGTTCATTGAAAAAATGGAACACGCCCTCAGCCTCTCACCGGTTCATCAGGTTTTGGTAGAAAAGAGTGTAAAAGGCTACCAAGAAATTGAATTTGAAGTAATGAGAGATAAAACAGACAAAGCAATCGCAATTTGTGATATGGAAAACTTTGACCCAGTTGGTGTTCATACAGGCGATAGTATCGTATTTGCGCCATGCCAGACTATTTCAGAACAACAGAAAGCAATGCTTAAAACATCTGCACTCAAGATTTTGAAATATCTTAAAATCGAAGGTGGTTGCAATGTTCAGTTTGCACTTAAACCAAATACAATGGAATACTATCTCATTGAAATCAACCCTCGTGTATCACGCTCATCGGCACTCGCCTCAAAAGCAACAGCATATCCAATAGCTCGTGTAACAGCAAAAATTGCAGCAGGTCTTACACTTGATGAAATTTCTATCAGTGGTATTCCAGCTTCAATCGAACCAGCAATCGACTACAAAGTGGCAAAAGTTGCTCGTTTTCCATTTGATAAATTCACATCAGCATCAAATAAACTTTCAACACAGATGAAAGCAACTGGTGAAGTAATGAGTCTTGGTCAGTCAATTCAGGAAATTATGCTAAAGGCTGTAAGAGGTCTTGAAATCGGCGTAGACCATTTCGAAATGAAAAAATTCAAAGACTACAGCCTAGAAGACTTGCTTGTAGAAATCGCAACACCAACAGATGAAAGACTTTTTGCACTTTGCGAAGCAATTAGAAAAGGTGCAAGCACACAAGCGATTAACGAATCTACAAAAATTATGCCGGAATTTATCGATATGATTAGAGAGGTAGTAGAATACGAAAAAGTTATTGCTGAAAATGTAAAAAATATCGAAGTTTTGAAAAAAGCAAAAGATATGGGCTTCTCTGATAGCTACATTGGCAGAGTATGGGGCATGAAGAGAACCGAGATGTTCCGCTTTAGAAAAGAAAATGGTGTAATGCCAATCTATCGCATTGTTGATAATGTAGAACATCAGCAGGAGTATGTGCCATATTTCTATTCATGCTATCATGGCGAAAACGAAAGTATTATAACAGATAAAAAGAAAATTCTTGTACTTGGTTCAGGTCCTATTCGAATAGGTCAGGGTGTAGAATTTGACTACTCAACAGTACACGCAGTATGGGCAATTAAAGAAGCTGGTTACGAAGCAATTATAATCAATAATAATCCTGAAACAGTTTCAACAGACTATACAACAGCTGATAAATTGTATTTTGAACCACTTACAGTTGAAGATGTTATGAATGTTATTGATATGGAAAAACCAGACGGTGTAATCGTATCACTTGGTGGTCAGACAGCTATCAACCTTGCAAATGAACTTGAAGAACTTGGTGTAAATATTATCGGCACAGGTGTTGAAGCAATAGATAGAGCAGAAAATCGTGATAGTTTTGAAAAGATAATGCACACACTTGGAATTCCAGAACCAGTAGGTCAGGCGGTAACAAACATTCCAGACGGTGTAAAAGTTGCAAACAGAATCGGTTATCCAGTTCTTGTTCGTCCATCATATGTTCTTGGTGGTCGTGCAATGCAGATAGTACACAACGATGACGATTTGAAGAGATACCTCCAGACAGCTGTATTAGTTGACGAAGACCAGCCAGTTTTGGTTGATAAATACATCATCGGTAAAGAACTTGAAACAGACGCAATCTGTGATGGTAAAGATGTATTTATTCCAGGTATTATGGAACATATTGAAGAAACAGGTGTTCACTCAGGCGATAGTATTTCCGTATACCCAGCACACACAATTTCAAAATCAGTTAAACAGACAATTACAGACTACACAATAAAACTTGGTTTGGGTATCGGTATAAAAGGGTTGTTCAACATACAGTTCATTGTTGACGAATTTGACAATGTATATGTAATCGAGGTTAACCCTCGTTCATCAAGAACAGTTCCATTCCTTTCCAAATCAACAGGTGTACCAATGGCAAATATAGCAACAAAAGTTATGATGGGCCATTCACTTAAAGAATTGGGATACGGCACATATGTACAGGAAGAAAGCAAACGCTTCTATGTAAAAGCACCAACATTCTCGTTCTCAAAAATTCGTGGTCTTGATGCATACCTCTCACCTGAAATGAAATCAACTGGTGAAGCAATCGGTTATGATAAATCTCTAAATCGTGCAGTTTATAAAGCATTACAGGCATCAGGCATAAAGGTTCAGAACTACGGCACAGTATTTGTAACACTTGCAGATAAAGACAAACAGAGAGCACTTCCACTTGTAAGACGCTTCTACAATCTTGGTTTCAATATTGAAGCAACATCAGGCACAGCAGCGTTTCTCAAACGCAATGGTATCAAAACAAGAACAATGGCTAAGATTTCCGAAGGCGGTAACACAATTATTGACAGTCTTACAAAAGGTCATGTAACTTATGTAATAAATACACAGGATATGGATAGTGATTCACAGAAAGACGGTTTCCTTATCCGTCGTTATACGGTAGAAAATAATGTAGCACTCTTCTCAAGTCTATCAACAGTAAATGCACTATTGAATGTTTTGGAAGAAATAACAATGCCGGTATCAACAATAGATGCAGAACAGAGAATATAAATAAATTCAATGTCGGGGCTGTAAATTCAGCCCTGACTAAATAAAAAAAGGAGAGCCCAATGTACAAAAGAAATATTTATACAGTTGGCGAAAATAAAAAAATCGCTAAAGATGTTTATTACATGACATTGGAAGGTGATACTTCCTTTATCAAGGCACCAGGACAGTTTATCAATATTCAGATTGAAGGTTTTTATCTAAGAAGACCAATTTCAATTTGCAACTGGGATGAAAATAAAATAGAGATAATTTACAAAGTTGTAGGTAAAGGCACAGAAGTTATGGCAACAATGGAAAAAGGCCAAAAACTTGATATACTTACAGGTTTGGGCAATGGTTTTACACTTATGCCTGAAAGCACAAAACCACTTGTAATAGGTGGTGGTGTAGGCACACCTCCAATGTATGGCGTATCGAAGGAACTTGTAAAAAAAGGTGTAAAACCAACCGTAATTCTTGGGTTTACAAGCAAAGATGATGTGTTTGGCGAAGAAGAGTTCAAAGCACTTGGTTGTGATGTATATGTAACAACAAACGATGGAAGTTACGGCGCAAAAGGTTTTGTCACAGATGTTATTAAAAACCTTGAAGATTACGATTATTTCTACACATGTGGGCCGATGCCAATGTTAAAAGCAGTAGCACTAGCAACAAAATCATCGGGTCAGCTTTCATTTGAAGAAAGAATGGGCTGTGGATTTGGTGGTTGCATGGGTTGTAGCTGTGAAACACTTACAGGCACAAAGAGAATTTGCACAGATGGTCCTGTATTGCTGAAGGAGGAAATTAAATGGTAAACACAAAAGTAACATTGTCAGGCTGGACGCTTGATAATCCAGTTATCCCGGCATCAGGCACATTCAACTTTGGTAAAGAATTTGCAGATTTTTACGATATAAATATTTTAGGTACATTTTCATTTAAAGGTACAACGAAAGAACCTCGTTTTGGCAATCCATGCCCAAGAATAGCAGAAACACCAATGGGCATGATAAACTCAGTAGGTTTGCAGAACCCAGGTATTGACCATGTAATAGCACACGAACTTCCTGAAATGAAAAAATATTTTAACAAAAAAGTTATAGCAAATATTTCAGGTTTTTCAATAGATGAATATGTTCATTGCTGTAAACTCATCGACAAAGAAGAACAGGTAGGTCTTATCGAAGTTAATGTTTCATGCCCAAATGTTCACAATGGTGGAATGGCATTCGGTACAGATCCAGAAAATGTATATGCAGTTACAAAGGCGGTAAAGGAAGTTACAACAAAGCCAGTTTATATTAAACTTAGTCCAAATGTAACAGACATTGTTCCTATAGCCAAAGCAGCCGAAGCAGCAGGCGCAGATGGAATAAGCCTTATAAATACACTTCTCGGTATGAGAATAGATATTAAAACAGGAAAGCCGGTAATTGCAAATACAATGGGTGGTTTTTCAGGCCCAGCAGTATTTCCTGTGGCATTAAGACTTGTATATCAAGCATCACACGCAGTAAACATTCCGGTAATCGGTATTGGTGGTGTATCGTCAGCTGAAGATGTAATTGAAATGATGTATGCAGGTGCAACAGCAGTACAGGTAGGCGCAGCCAATCTTGTAAATCCATATGTATGTAAAGAAATAATTGAAGAATTGCCACGAGTAATGGAAAAATATGGTATAAAAGACCTTAACGACATCATAGGCAAGGCATAACAAAGGAGAAACGAAATGAAAAGAGATGTAATTATTGCTTTGGATTTCAAGGATGGTGAAACAGCCCTTAATTTCCTTGATAAATTTACAGAAGAAAAACCATTCGTAAAAATTGGTATGGAACTTTTCTATGCTGCAGGGCCTGACATTGTTAGAACAATCAAAGCAAGAGGACACAAAGTATTTCTTGATTTGAAGCTTCACGATATTCCAAACACAGTAAAAGGTGGTATGAGAAGTCTTTCAGGTCTTGGTGCAGATATAGTTAATGTACACGCAGCTGGAACAATTGAAATGATGAAAGCAGCAGTTGAAGGTGTACAGAGAGAAGACGGCACACGCCCACTTGTAATAGCAGTAACACAGCTTACCTCAACAAGTGAAGAAAGAATGCAGCGAGAGCTATTGATTGGTGCAGGAATCAATGAAACAATCGTTCATTATGCAAAAAATGCAAAAGAAGCAGGTCTTGATGGTGTAGTATGCTCACCGCTCGAAGCTGGTATGGTAAAAGAAGCAGTTGGTAAAGATTTTCTTACAGTTACGCCAGGTGTTCGTTTTGCAGATGGTGATGTAGGTGACCAAGTTAGAGTTACAACACCAGCAAAAGCAAAAGAAATTGGAACAGACTATATAGTTGTAGGTCGTCCTATTACAAAGGCAGAAGATCCAGTTGAAGCATATCGCCGTTGTATGAGAGAGTTCGCTGAATAATTATAATTTAATAAATTAAAAGGAGAAAGATTATTATGGAAAAGAAAATCGCAAAACATTTGCTCGATATTGGTGCTGTATTTCTTAAACCAAATGACCCATTCACATGGGCATCTGGAATAAAAAGTCCAATTTATTGCGACAACCGTCTTACACTTTCATACCCAGAAGTAAGGACAGATATCGAAAACGGACTTGCTCAGCTTATTAAAAAAGAATACCCAGAATGTGAGGCAGTATTTGGCACATCAACTGCAGGTATTGCACACGCAGCAATAGTAGCAGATAAAATGGATATTCCGATGGGATATGTTCGTGGCAGTGCTAAAGACCACGGTAGAACAAACCAGATTGAAGGCAAGGCAGAAAAGGACTCAAAAGTTGTAGTTGTTGAAGACCTTATTTCAACAGCAGGTAGCTGTGTAGATGTAGTAAATGTACTTCGTGAAGCAGGTTGTGAAGTTCTAGGCATTGTGTCCATTTTCACATACGGTATGCAGAAAGGTCTTGATAGACTTAAAGAAAACAATGTTAAAAATGTTTCACTTTCAAATCTTGATGCTTTGGTAGAAGTAGCAGCAGAACACGGATTTATCGAATCAAGTGACATCAAAAAGATTCTAACATTCCGTTCAAATCCAAACGATCCAGCGTGGAAAGATGCATAATAATAAAAAGGCACTGATAAGTGCCTTTTCTTTTTAAAAGTTTTCAACATATAAAAGCCATATTGTTGAAAATTTTCATAATAAGTTTATCATAAATTATAAGGTAAAACAGTGGCGCTTAGATGTAATAAAAAAGAATTTATTATTCTTTTTAATTACATCTAATACGGATAATGCCGGCGTAGTAAGTTTTAATGTTTTGATTTTATACGCCTATTATTCGTGATGGGCGTATTTTATTTTTACAAGTATATGAATGAAAGTGATTAGCTTTTTAAAAAATAAGGTATAAAAGTTAAAATTACTCTAATCGATTACCACAACTATAGATTATATAAAAAGGAGAAAAAATATGTATACAGCATTGACTATTGCAGGTTCGGATTGTAGTGGAGGCGCCGGTATACAGGCTGACATCAAGACTATGACAGCTAACGGTGTATACGCCATGAGTGCGATAACAGCACTTACAGCACAGAATACAACGGGCGTATATGGAGTACTAGATTCAACACCAGAATTTTTGGCAAAACAGCTTGATTGCATATTTACAGATATTTATCCAAACGCAATAAAAACAGGCATGGTTTCCAAAAAAGAACTTATAGAAGTAATAGCGGAAAAGCTTATAGAATACAGAGCAAAAAATATTGTAATTGATCCGGTTATGGTAGCTACCAGCGGAAGCAAACTTCTAGCGGATGATGCAATAGATGTACTTTGTTCAAAGCTTTTGCCGTTAGCAACGGTTATTACACCTAATATTCCGGAGGCAGAAGTTCTTTCAAAAATGGAAATTAAAAATGAAGATGATATGATAAAAGCATCAGCGAAGATCAATAAAGAATACGGATGTGCAGTTTTGTGCAAGGGTGGACACAGCGTTAATGATGCAAATGACCTACTGTATAAAGACGGTGAATACACATGGTTCAAAGGTAAACGCATTGATAATCCTAATACACACGGAACGGGCTGTACCCTTTCAAGTGCAATAGCATCAAATCTAGCGAAAGGATATGACCTTAACACATCTGTAAAAAATGCGAAGAATTATATTTCACTTGCGCTGGCAGATGGACTGAATTTAGGCAAGGGTAGCGGGCCAATGAATCATGCTTTTAGAATTGAAGGCGAATTTGGTGATAAATAATATATAACTAATAAAAAATCACAATTTAAAATCAGTTTAAAAGTGTTATAAAAATTAAAATGAGTGTATCGGTTTTGATACACTCATTTTATTTATAAAATTTGAGTTATAGCCATAAATGATACTTTTGTTTGCTTATATCGTTAAATACAGCCATAAAAATTTCAATAAGTCCTAAAATAATACAAAGATGTTACAAGTAACAATCAATGTAAAATACTTATTTTCAACCAACCCTATTAAACCCAATAATTAAAATTAGGTTAAGTAGTGTCCCACGCAATAAATTTAAGTTGATTTTTAGTTTCGTCATTACTTTATTATTGGAGATGGAAAAATAATTTTTGTTTCTTTTTATTTAAGCTGACTTCCGCATATTGCGCAGAATGTGTCAGTATCGGCAACTTCAGCGCCACAGTTTGGACAAACTTTAATATCTTTTAAAATTTCTTCGCTATTAGTTTCAGTACAAGTTTTTGTCTTGAAGTCATTCACTTTTTCGATAACTTGTTCAGTAACATTTGAAGCAGTTTCTTTTACATCTTCCATAGCATCTGAAACGGCTTCTTTTACATCGCTAGCAAATTCGTTGATGTCATATTCATTTTTTTCAACTTCATCAACATCGTGGTGGATTGTGTAGTTATTCTGTTGGTTAATAGTTTCTTGTTTAAGTGCTTCAAGTTTTTCTTCGATTTCTGCAACATCGTTGAAGTACTGTGTTAGTAGTTCTTCGTTGAATTCCCCAGTTTTGCGCATTACATAGTAAAGAGCACCAAGCTGTTTTTGAGCTTTTGAAAGGTCAGTTTCCAAAGAGAGTTCATTTACTTTCTTTTTGCCTTTGTCCATAGCTTCGCTAGCTATAACTTTAGAGGTTTCGATAGCATCGCCAGCAACTTTAACAGCGTGGTCAGCAAGTTTTGCAGAAGCTTCCATCAAATCTTCAAATAATTTCATATTGTTATCTCCTTTATGGGTTGTATCTGTAAAAGTCATAATGACTTTAGTTAAAAAATTCGCCTAGCATAGAATTTTTAGGCATAGCTCCTATTGGAATGTATCCGATATTGTCGAAAACTTTGATTAGTTCTCCAAGCTTCTTACCTTCAGAAGTAGAATCGTCTAGACAAGTTTCAAACTCTTGTAAAGCTGAGTGCATAAGTAGTATTTCATAGCTGAAAGAGGTATCCAAAAGTAAATCAGCGTTAGGCTTAAATATTTTTATATATTTGTCTTCACCGTCGCAAACATCTTTCCACATTGAGATTGTCTTTTGCGGGCTATGGTTACGGTACTTGTAATCTCTAATCATTCTTCGTAAAAGTCGAATATCTCTAGTAGGAAGTATTCTCTGACCTTTCAAAGAATATTCCTCACGCAGACCAGCATATATGGTAAAAGTATCCTCTTTTGGCAATAAATCCAATAAAAGAGGGTTAAGAGCATGTATGCCTTCAACAATAATAAATCCGTCATCAATTTCTATTTCGATAGCGTTTTCGATTCTTGTTTCGGTTTGAAAATCGAATTCAGGGAACTTTGCAACGCCATTTGCTATAAGTTCTTTGATACAACTTTCAAACAATCCCAGTTCTATGGCTTTAACATTTTCATAGTCTTTTTGGCCATTTTCTAGCCTAGGGTAATCATTTTTGTTTTTGAAAAAATTATCGAGAGATATAACCCGTGCTTTTTTTCCCATGTTTATTAGTTTGTCTTTAATTTTATGTGCGGTAGTTGTTTTACCACTAGCAGAAGGACCAGTTAACATAATAATATGTTTATTCTCTGAAATAATCTCTTTCGCTGCAGCGTAAACTCTGCTTTCGTATTCAAATTCACAGTGATTTATAAAATTCTGCCTTGACAACCCCGCAGTGTTTATAAGGTTTAAGTCCACTAATCTTTTTGGAATCCAAATTGCTGACATATACTAAACACCTCATCTTTTCTGGCTAAAATTGCGTCAAAATCCTTGATATATTCGTTAGGGTATTTGTAGTTATAAACTCTTTTAAGTTCTCCGTTAGGCCCTACAACTTTGCTGACGCCGCCTGCACCACATGAAATAATAGTTTGAATTTCTTCCATTATGTATATATTATATAAACTTTCGTGTCCAACTTGTGAAAACCCTACATTTTCTAGGTTTTTTAAAGTAGATTTTTGTCTATACATATAGTAAGGCCTGTATCCATAATTATTCAGAATAGAATTTTTTTCGATCATTTTAGCCACATCGTCATATTGATGCTCTTCATGCTTTATAACAAGGTTGGAGGCACGCTTCATAGTCAGCGTATGAACAGTAATATTTTCCGCTCCTAGCTCAATACAGCCACGCAGAGATTTTTCAAACCCATCTACTGTATCTTCAGGAAGACCTGCAATAAGGTCCATATTTATGCTATCAAATCCTACTTTTCGGGCGTCTGATACACAACGAATGAAATCTTTACATGTGTGGTCTCTTCCTATTGCCTTAAGCACATTGTCTGAGAAAGTTTGAGGATTTATAGAAACACGATTAGCACCGTATTTTTTTATTATAGCCAGTTTTTCAATATCAGTACAGTCTGGTCTACCTGCTTCAACAGTGTACTCTAAAATTTTTGAAATGTCAAAGCAGCCTTGTATCGTAGACATAATCTGTTCAATCATTTTCGCCGTGATGGCAGTAGGTGTACCACCGCCAATATATATAGTTTTTAGATTTAAGCCTAGTTCATCGGCTTTTTTAGCAGTGTAAGCAATCTCTTTGCAAAGATTATCAACATAAGCTTCCATAAGATGCCCTGTATTTTTTATTGAAGTAGAAACAAATGAGCAGTAAATACATCTTGATGGACAAAAAGGAATTGAAATATATAGACTATAATCCCTAGGCTTGCAACTTTGAATTACCGGTTTTTGCAATGTAAAAATATCACAACAAAGTTTTATTTTTTCATCACTAACTAGGTAATAATTTTGGAACTTTTCAATTACTTTTTCTTCATTTCCCAGTGTTTTATTTAGGTTACGCATAAGTCGTACAGGTCTAACCCCAGTTAAAACCCCCCAAGGCAAGCTAATACCAGTGGCTGATTTATATAGGTTATATGCTCCGATGCATAGTTGCATTTCTTCCTTTACACCGTTTTTATCTACCGTAACAGAATATGAAAGTTTTTTACCATTGAAATTTATATTCATGGTAAAAGCATCATCGATTTTTTCAATTAAAATAAAATCAGTTTCGGTTTCTGTCGGTATTTCCGAAGACTTAATCAATGTAAGATTTCGGAAAAACATTCTTGTTAGTTGTTCTATTTCGTAATGAGTATCGTAGTTTATTAAAAATAATTGCATAAAAATCTCTTATCTAATATTTTTAAGGTATGGGTTTTGCGCTTTTTCCTGTCCCATTGTAGAAAAATGATTGTGACCTGGGAAAATCTGTGTGTTGTCAGGAATAGCATCATACAATTTGGCAAGGCTTTCTTTTAAAACTTCAAAGTTACCGCCTTTTAGGTCTGTTCTTCCGACAGTACCGGCAAAAAGTGTATCTCCGCAAAAAAGCATATTGTCGAATAGAAGTGAAACACTACCAGGAGTATGCCCAGGAGTTTTGAATACTGTCAATGAAATTTCTCCAAAAGTTAATATTTCACCATCAATTAAAGGTATAGTGTTTTTAATGCTAAAAAGATTGGCGTCTTCTTCACCTAGATAAATATCACAGTTAAATTCTGATTTGAAATCATCAAGAGTTTCTCTGTGGTCATCGTGACCATGAGTTAGGAGAATTGCACTCAGATTTACACGATCATTGCTAAGGATAGTTTTTACTTTTTCTATATCGGCGCTACAATCTATAAGTATCGCATTACCGGAATTGTCAGTAATCATAAAGCAATTTGTAAAAAAAGGGGCTTTGCCCATAATGTGATAGCATTTCATTAGATATTCCTCCATTCGTCAGTATCAATAATAATTGTAACTGGCCCGTCATTTGTAAGGTTAATTTGCATATCAGCGCCAAATTCACCATGGACAACTTGATTAAAGCCCATATTTTCCATTTCACTTAAGAATTTTTCGTAAATAGGAATAGCTTTTTCAGGTCTAGCAGCTTTTATAAATGAAGGCCTTCGACCTTTTTTGGTGTCGGCAAAAAGTGTGAATTGGCTTACAACCATACAGTCTAGACCTAAGTCAATGGCGTTTATGTTCATTTTTTGGTTACTGTCCTCGAAAATACGAAGTTGAGCGATTTTCTGAGCAACATTTAGTGTGTCCCGGGCACAATCATCTTCGTGCACACCGAAAAGAACAACAAGACCTGCGCCCATTTCTTTTTTCTCTCCACCATTTACGGTAATCCAAGCGTTTTTAACTCTTTGTATAACAGCTCTCATATTTTATACTCCGTGTTGATTTTTAATATTATTTGATAGTTAAGAAAGTTATCCTCTTGTTACTGATACAACATTTTTAGACTTTTTAAGTTTTGAAATAATGCTTCCCAAATGGTCTGTGTTATTTACACCAACAGTTACAGTCATAGCGAGGCGTTTGTCCGAAGTTTGTCTAGCGTTGAGGGCAAAAATAGGCACTCGCATATTGCTCAAAACTGTTGAAACATCAGCAAGAGCCATGCCGTTATCAATGGAAACAATTTCAAGTGTAGCTTTAAAATCTTCTTTGATATTGTCAGCCCAATAAGCATTTACCCAACGGTCACGGTTTTCTGGGTCTATATTTTGAGGCTGGGCATTTACACAGCTCTTTTTATGAATAGAAACACCGAAGCCACGGGTAATGAAACCTACAATTTCGTCACCAGGAAGAGGGGAACAGCATTTAGAAAATTTTACAAGACAGTTGTCAAGACCTTCAACAATAACACCATTGCTACTTTTAGGCTTTTTAATTGTAGGTATAATGTTAGCTTGTTGTGGTTCACCGGAGGCTTCTTTTTCTTTTTGCATTTTAGTCCACGCATCTTTTGCTTTGAACATAACTTTTGAAATTTGCAACCCACCGTAACCAATAGCAGCGAACAGCTCTTCTTTGTTATTGAATTTCTGTCTTCTTGCTAAGTCATCGATAAAAGGTTCGTATTCTTCATCAGAAAGATTTATAAGATTTCTGCGAAACTCCTTGTCAAGAGCCGCTTTACCTTCGATAATATTTTCTTCTTTGCGCTCTTTTTTGAACCATGAACGAATTTTGCTTTTAGCTTCGCTTGTTGTAACAATATTAAGCCAGTCACGGCTTGGTCCTTTATCTTTTGGGCCAGTGATAACTTCTATAATTTCACCTGTAGAAACTTTATAATCAATGGAAACCATTCTTCCATTTACTTTTGCACCTATCATACGGTTGCCAACAGCAGAGTGAATGGCATAAGCAAAGTCGATTACAGTTGCACCAGCAGGAAGATTGATAACATCTCCTTTAGGGGTGAAAACAAAAATATCGTCAGGTACAAGATCACTTTTTATACCCCGTAAAATTTCAACATCGTCATCAGCTTCTTGTTGTCTTTCCAAAAGTTGGCGAACCCAAGACAATTTTTGGTCCATATTGTCTTGACCTTGTATACCTGTCTTATATTTCCAGTGGGCAGCGATACCATATTCAGCGGTATAATGCATATCCCAAGTTCTGATTTGAATTTCAAAAGGCACGCCATCTTTACCAATAACACTAGTGTGTAAAGATTGATACATATTTGATTTAGGAGAAGAAATATAATCTTTAAATCGGTTAGGAATAGGTCGAAAAATATCGTGAACTAGCATAAGTGTGTTGTAACATTCAGCAACACTATCGACGATAATTCTTATAGCGTAAATATCATAAATATCGCCAAAGTCACGACCTTGAATAAAAAGTTTACGATAAACTCCGTAAACAGTTTTAACACGACCGAAAACAGTTGCATTTGCAAGACCGAATTCAACCAATTTTTGTTTAACTGTTTCAACTATTCCATCTACGAAGGCTTGGGCATCACCATCTCTATCGATAGCCTGCCTTACTTCTTCATATCCGGTAGGGTCTAGAATTTTAAGTGAAATATCTTGCAGCTCATCTTTGATATTACTCATACCAAGACGATGAGCGATAGGGGCATAGATATCCATAACTTCAAGGGCTTTATCACGCTGTTTTTGAGGTTTCCAGCCTTCAGCAGTACGCATATTGTGCAGTCTATCGCAAAGTTTGATAATCATAACACGAATATCTTTGCTCATAGCAAGAAGCATTTTGCGCAAGTTTTCTGCCTGCTGTTCTTCGAGAGAAGAGAAAGTAATTTGTCCCAATTTTGTAACGCCATCAACTAATAGGGCGACATCTTTGTTGAACTCTTTTTCAATATCTTCAAGTGTTATTGGAGTGTCCTCCACAACATCGTGAAGAATTGCAGCAGCAATACAGGTGGAATCCATACCCATTTCAGCCAGTATGCCAGCAACGGCAACGGGGTGCTCTATATATGCTTCACCAGTTTTACGAAATTGTCCCTCATGGCTTCTTGCAGCCAAGTTAAAGGCTTTTTCTATTAGTTGCATATCGTAGTTTTTGCCTGATTCTTTTAGAATTTTTTGCAATTCCTCATATTTCATAAAAAACACCACCTAAAAGTTTATTGTAGAGCTAAAAGTATTTTACTGCTCATAAGGTCCTTTTTTTCTTTAACTGCCACAGGGGCAAAATAGTTTATGTAATCGGTGCGAATTGTTTCAATAAGCCCCAAATCAATTAGAACATCAATTATGATTTGAATTTTACCACTAGGAATACTTGGAAAAGAAACAAACAGTGGTCTCAAATCATCACAATTTATTTTTTCTGCTAAAATTTTTCTATATATAGCAGCAGCCTCGCTTCTTATAGGGCGTATAACGGATTTTTTATCCTGGGATAAAGGAAAATCATTAATAAATAATTTATATATATCGTAATTATCAATCATTTCTGGTTTCATACCTACTGGGCGCACCTCTTTTATTTTCATTGAAACCATATCGCCGTTATCGCCATGGTATATTGAAAGATAGAAGCAAGCATCAATAAAATCTCCAGGTTTATAAGCGAATTCAGCAGGTGTGGTATTAAAGAGAATACCTTGATTGATAAAATTGCCTTGACGCATTTTAATTCTCACATGTCTTCCTTCTGAAACAGGGAATACTCCAGTAATTTGTAGGTTTTCCGCCATAAACAATGGACTAGGGTTACCGTTTCCAAAAGGAGCAAGGAAATCAACTTGCGTTACGGATTCAGTATTAACTTCATTTAAAGAAATAAGACAGTCGATGTCAAGGTCAGCTGTTTTAGACATATTTTCATTTGCCATAGCGAACTCGTTGATAGCTTTTCTAAAAGGTTCAAGATTTTTTTCTTCAACTGCAAGTCCAGCAGCAAGTTCGTGGCCACCAAAACGAATAAGAAACTCCTTTGTGTTTTCAAGCCCGTTATTTAGATTAAATGCTGGAACGCTTCTACCACTTCCTTTGTACTCGTCGCCATCTTTTGTAAAAACAATAGCAGGTTTTGAATACTGTTCAACTAATCTTGCTGCAACAATGCCTATAACACCTGGGTGATAATTATCACCCCAAACGACGATAATTCTATCTTTTATTATATCATTATTCGCCAAGATTTCGCTTGTAATATCTTCAGCCATTTTATTTTGAGTATCTTGGCGTTTTTTATTTTCGTTTTCAAGGAATTCAGCCAATTGGTCAGCGTCCTCTTCATATTCGCTTAACAGAAGCTCTAATGCACTTGTAGCGTCGCTCATTCTTCCGGCAGCGTTTATTCTTGGTGCTATTGAGTATGCGATGGTTTCGCTTGTAATTTCTTTTCCTAAATTTCCACTGATTTTTAAAAGGCTTTCAAAACCACATCTAGGAGAACTGTTTATAATTTCAAGACCAGCTTTTACTAAAGTTCTATTTTCGCCTTCCAATAGCATGAGGTCTGCGACAGTACCAGTGCACACAAAATCTGAGTAGTAGTCAAGCATTTCTTCGCAAGTAGCACCTTCTAACGCACAAACCAGTTTAAAGGCTACTCCCACACCAGCAAGGGTTTTGCAAGGAGAGTTATCATCATCTCTTAGTGGGTCTACCACAGCTAAGGCAGATGGAATTTCGGCTTTAGGCAAATGGTGATCGGTGATAATAATATCAAGATTTAGTTCATTAGCGAGCTTAACTTCTTCAATAGCAGCGATTCCGTTGTCTACTGTTATTACCAAATCCACGCCTTTTGTTTTGAACTTTTTAAGAACATCACTGTTTAGGCCATACCCCTCAGCTTCTCTGTTAGGAAGTTTATAGAAAACATTAGCTCCTACGCTTTCGAGGTATGAAAATAAAGTTGCTGTTGAAGTTACACCGTCAACATCGTAATCACCATATATAACTATTTTTTCTTCATTTTCAACAGCTTTCCATATTCTCTCAACTGCCTTGTCCATATCTTTCATAAGAAATGGGTCTGATAGTGGGGCGGTATCCAAATATGTAATTTTAGCTTGTTGTTTTGTGTCGATATTTCTCGCCAAAAGAACTTTGGCAAGCAAAGAATTAACACCCAATTCATTGCATAAATCGTGAATTTTTTCGGGTGAAAATTTGTTTACATTCCATTTTCTATAAAGCATTTATACCTCTAAAATTTATATTATTAACCAAGGTAAATTAAAGAGCAGTGAAATATTCCACTGCTATCTTAATCTAGGCTTTGTATTTTTCGCAGATATATTGAGCGATTCTAACACCATCAACGGCAGCGCTCATGATGCCACCGGCATATCCTGCACCTTCGCCGCAAGGGTACAGGCCTTTTATATTGCTTTGATAGTCTGTATCTCTTGCAATTCTCACGGGTGAAGAAGTTCTAGTTTCAGCACCTGTGAGAACACTGTCACCAGCAGCAAAACCTGGAAGTTTTTTATCGAGAATCGGGAGTGATTCTCGGAGATTTTTAGTAATAAATTCAGGAAAGAGATTATCAAAATTAGTCTCAGTGACACCGATAGGATATGTAGGCTTAACGCGTTTGATATTCATACCACTCTTGCCAGATAAAAAATTATCTACAGTTTGGCAAGGAGCTTTATAATTTTTGCCACCTAAATCGAAAGCTGTTTTTTCCAGTTTTCTTTGAAAGGCAATAGCTTTTGTAAAATCGTTATCGAAATCTTCGGGGTTAACTGAAACCACCAAAGCACTGTTAGCGTTTTCGCCGTCTCTAGCGTGTCTACTCATACCGTTTACAACAACGGTATTTTCTTCGCTAGCAGCAGCGACAACCTGACCACCAGGGCACATACAAAATGTATAAACACCTCTTTCGCCCTTTGTATTTGAAAGCTGATATTCGCCTTTTGGCAAGTTTTTGTGTCCAGCCAAATTGTGATAAAGCCCTTTGTCTATTTCGCTTTGTAGATGTTCGATTCTCACTCCTACGCTGAATGGCTTAGCATTCATAACAACACCACGGTCTTTTAGCATAAAGAACAGCTCTCTTGCGCTGTGACCAGAGGCAAGAATTAAATTTTCGGTTGCAATTTCGCCAGTTGAAGTTTTAATGCCGATAATTTTGTTGTTTTTGATAATTAAATCGGTCAAAGCGGTTTCAAACATAATTTCCCCACCAAGCGAGATAATTTCTTTCCTTATATTTTTTATTACATCGACAAGCAAATCTGTGCCAATATGAGGTTTTGCTAGACGAGAGATTTCGGCGGGAGCACCATGTTGTATAAAGGTATCTGTTACAAAACTGCATCTTTCGTCAGAAATTCTTGTTGTTAGTTTACCATCAGAAAAAGTTCCAGCACCGCCTTCACCAAACTGAATATTACTGTTAGTATTTAAAATACCTTTTTCTTCAAATTCTTTTACAGTTTGCATTCTTTTATCAATGTCTTGCCCCATTTCGATAACGATAGGGCGGAAACCTTGTCTTGCTAAAATTAGTGAAGCCATGATGCCTGCAGGACCAAAACCACAAACAACAGGTCTTTGTACCATAGGTATAGAGCCATTGCCAAATATTATTTTAGGTTCTTTTCTAACCAAAACATCTATGCTTTTGCCTTTAAATTTTTCCTCAGCTTTTTCATTGAGCAATTTTACTGCTACGCTGTACACAAATTTAACATCGCCTTTTCTTGCGTCTATGCTAATTTTATGTACCCACATATCTAAAATTGCACTGTGATTAACCCCCAAAATTTTTACGGCTTTTTCGATGGCCTGCTCATTGGAGGAGTTTATATTAAGTTTAATATTGTTTACAAGTATCATAAATTCCTCCAAGGGTATTTTAGATTTTAATTGTAACTGTGTAAGTGCCTTTTACATAGGCCTTGCTTGTTGAAGGTATAATAAGGTCAACTTTAATAGATTGCTGACCTTGCGCCGCAGGTAGGTGGGCTGCGTCTATCTGAGCGATAACACTGCCGGAAGAAATATTTTCTAAAACTTCTTTATCACCGATTACTACAACATCTTTTATGGTGTCAGTTAGCACCTGTATTTTTCCTTCCGGGTCATTTATAACTTTTATATCTGAAACAGAGATAGTTTTTTGTTCAAGATTTTTACCGTTAACAGTAAGAAAAACTTGTTTCACTTCATCAAGGCTGCGATAACCAGTAGGAAATTTAAGGTCTAAAGTGTATTTTTTATCAAGTTCTATAGTTGATAAATCTATATATCCAGCCAAAAAGTCCGAAACAGATGATGCGGATTGTGCAGGAACGGCTAGGCGAATAGTTGACGGTTTAATATCAAGGTCAAGAGTGCTTGTGTCAAAACCAGAAGGAACATTTATGTATTCTAGTTTTATAGGAACAATCAGTTCTTTCATAATAGGTATAGTAATATCTATTTCATCTCTGCTAAAATTGAGATACTGAGTGTTCATTTCATTATTTTTATCATCAAAAACACGAATTTCGCAAGGTAGAACAGCTGATTGAGTCAGGGTTTCAGTGGTGAGCGTTGCAGCCACTACCCTGTTAATTTGATTAACCTTATACTCTGGCCCTGTTATAGTTATTGAGGAAGGGTTAGGGAAAGGGCGGTCTGCCATATATTCATCTTCAACGACGATAGTAGATATATCGACCTCCACAGGAAATTCCTTACTGATAACTTTGTCAAGCCTTACAGAAACAGAGTCGTTACTGATAGAATTTATTGTAAATTCTTTAACAGAAGAAGAAGGTTCAGCAGTGAGCTTAAACTCATAAACATCAGCACCTGTTATACCTGTTATATTAGGGTAAACTATTATATCTTCAGCTTTCAGGTTACCAGTAACGCTTCTTGAACCAGTAACCGACACATTAACGGTGGTGATGTTTGTATCAATAACATCAAGACCTAGTGATTGATAAGCTGATTGCTTATACTGCATATCGATAGGAACATCATGAATTGTAGTTGTATGTTCGTTATTTTCAAATATAACAACATAAGACCATGCCATTATGGCCATGAGAAGAGAGAATACAAATAAAACACGGTTATCTTCAAAAATTTTAGAAAACTTATTGTTTTTCATTGTGTTTCCTCCTTAAAAAGTTTGTTTGCCGAGGCTTTTCGCTGGAATCAATAATAGGCTGAATAAATTCTTTAGTAAGCATATCGTAAAGAGATTGTCGATCTAAATGTCTAACTAAAACGCCATTTTTAGCAAAAGAAATAGTACCTGTTTCCTCACTAACGACGATAGGAATAGCATCACTCACCTCGCTCAAACCTAAAGCTGCACGGTGACGAGTACCCATTTCTTTGCTGATTTCTAGATTGTCTGAAAGGGGAAGCACGCAACCTGCGTGAGTTATTCTGCCATCGTGAATTATAGTGGCACCATCATGCAGAGGAGTGCCTTCATAGAAAATAGTTCCTATGATTTCAGGCGTTATATCTGCATTTACAAAAGTACCTGATTGTTTTATTGTGTCTAATTTTCCAAACTTTTCCATAACAATCAAAGCGCCTGTACGGTCCTCACTCATTTTTTCCACACCGTCACATATAGCGGCAATGGCTTTGCGTAAACGGTCAATTTCGGCTTGTTCAGGGGTTTTCTTTTTAAACAGATTAGCCATTAAAACATTGGCATTACCAACCTGCTCAAGGGCACGACGCACCTCTGGCTGGAATACGACCAAAAGGGCAATAAGACCAACTTGCAATAAATTTTGAATTAAAAATTTAAGAGTTTTAAGTTTAAGCCGTATTGCTAAAATGTATACAGCAAGAACAAGGATAACCCCTTTAAGAAGTTGAAAAGCCCTTGTCTTTTTCAAAAGACTTAAAACCCGGTATATGATGATTGTGATTATGGCAATATCAAGAACATCGAAAATTCCTATTGACTGCACTATACTTAAAAAAGCGTTAGTCAAGTTGCTAAAATTCATAAATTCACCGTCCCGTAAGAATTAAAAAATGCGTGTAAACCGTTTGTTATTCTATAATAACATAATAATAATGGTATTAAAAGAGAAATAAGAAAATTGTAATAAAACATTAATCAAATTTTAACCTTAATTAGAAGTTTTCAAAAGGCAAACGCAATGACAAGAAATTCCAAGACCTTCACCAGTGAATCCCAGACCTTCTTCAGTGGTAGCTTTAACAGAAATTTTATTCAAATCGCAGTGTAGAGCGTCTGCAATATTTTCCCTCATCTTCATTATATGAGGGGCTAGCTTAGGTTTTTGACAAAGAATTGTAACATCGATATTTTCTATATCGGCACCTTTGTCAAAAATCATATCAGCAACATGGTGCATAAGGTTCATGCTGTTACAATCTTTGTATTTTTCGTCTGTATCAGGAAAGTGTTTTCCTATATCGCCAAGAGCCATTGCACCAAGCAAACTGTCCATAACAGCGTGAAGCACAACATCAGCGTCACTGTGACCTAGTAGCCCTTTTTCATATGGAATTTCTACGCCACCCATAATTAGCTTTCTACCTTCTACAAGTTTATGTACATCATATCCGTGACCTATTCTCATGTTTTTCTCCTTTTTTATGTCATCAATAGTTGTAATTTTATAATTTTTGTAATCTCCTTCGGTAATTTTAACTTTTATACCAGCTTTTTCAAAAAGCTGTGCATCGTCCGTTATATACTTGTCAAAATACACATCGATTAGTTGTTTGTACATATCGCTATTAAAAACTTGAGGCGTTTGAGTGATATAAAGTCTATCTCTTTCGAAAGTTTGAGTGATAAATTCGCCTTCGGATTGTTTTATAGTATCTTTAACTTTAACACAAGGGACAGCGGCACTGTTATCGAAAGCGCCTTTAATAGCATTATTTATTACTTGTTGACTTACAAAAGGTCTTGCGCCATCATGTATAGCAACTAAAGCACCGCCGTTAACTTTTTCTAGAGAGTTTAAAACACTTACCGCTCTTGTTTCTCCACCTTTGACTACTGAACAAACCTTCGAAAAACGATTTGCTATTTTTTCAACTTCGTAGATATTTTCCCCTCCAACGACGATAATCTTATCTATGAAATCATTATCTTGAAAAGCTTTAATTGAATGATGAACAACTTCAAATTCATCAATCTTATAAAGCATTTTATCAAATCCTATTCTTGTTCCTTTGCCGGCAGCTAAAACCACAGCAAAAACCTCTCTATTTTTATACATATTTATTTCAACTCCAAATATTTAAGTTATATGTAAATTATACATCAATTTATACAAAAATACAAAGAAATAACAAACGATTATAATAGGAATAATAGCCAAAAAAGAATGTAAAATTAGGCAATAAAAACAAAAAGCAGGTGAAAACACCTGCGACATAAAATTATTATTTTTCGTGGAAAATCCATTCTCTAATGGCTTTTGTAACACCAGAATCATTATTGCTTTTTGCTTTATAAGGGTATTTCTTTTTTAAGTCTTCTTTGCCATTTTCCATAACAAACGCATATTTTGCCTGTTTTAGTAGAGGTTCATCATTGTAGAAATCCCCAAAAGCCATTGTTTCATCATATCCAATGTTTAACTGCTGTTGTACTTGTTTTAGGGCAATTCCTTTATTAGCAGTTTTATCCATAATATCAACCCACACTTCTGATGAAATGTGTATTGTAGCGCTGCTGCCTAGCATATCAATCAAAGGGTTGAAGGTATTACTTCTTATATCTCCAGTTGGATCGTAAACTGAAATTTTGAAAATATCATCATCAATATCATACAGATTATCTACAAAAACCACCGGTGAATAATGATTAGACATTTTCTTTATAAACGCAGGAGAAGATTTTTGGGAAATATATGTACCATGAGTACCGCAAAGCATAGGGTCGGCACCATGAATATTGTCTAGGACTTTTAGTATATTATGTATTTTTTTTCTATCCAGGTTATGCGTTTCCACAAGAACGCCCCTGTTATAGATATTTGCACCATTATCACAGATAAAAATAAGTTCGTTTGCTTTATCCCCAAAGAACTGTGTGGCTCCGTTAAAATCTCTGCCAGAGGCTGCGACCATTGTGATTCCTTGTTTTTTCATTCTGTTGAGAACATCGAAAAAATCATCAGGAATCGAAAGTTTTCCGTTTAAAAGAGTTCCATCAAGGTCAGAAGCAACCAGTTTAATCATATAATCTCTCCAAAAAATATTTTTTATAAGTATATCATAAAATTTTGTTACAGCCAAACAAAAAATTACATTACTCTTACGCCGTTCATATTAAGCTCGAAATTCATATTGAAATAGCCTGCTGCACGGCGGCAGAGAAGCATACGATTTAAAAAAATTTCAAAGTATTCTGAAATATGGCTTATTGTTTCATCAATTTCTAGATTCAACACGAATGTTTTATTTTCAATGTCAGTGATAAGTTCGGATTTTGTAACAGCGTAGTTTACTCGGTCATGAATATCGAAGTTGGTAGAATTTTTATTTCTTACACGGCTACGGCGAACATCGCTTTTGTCAGCGAGAATAAGTGCTGCAGCTAGCTCATTTACAGGAAAAGCAGTATTTTCGTCATGGTTTCCAATGGCGCCTATAACCTGTGCAGTTTCAACAGCGTCCATATTCATTTTGTCTAATATACGAAAAGCCATAATAGCGCCAGACTGTGCGTGATCAACTCGGTTCACCACATTGCCTATGTCATGCATAAACCCAGCGATTTTCCCAAGTTCAACAGTTCTATCATTAAAACCCATGTCGCCCAAAATTTTGCCAGCTACCTCGGCGCTTCTTGTTACATGGGCAAAGCTGTGTTCGGTAAAACCCAAAGCACCTAAAGATTTGTCAGCCATTTCTATATATGTTCGAATTTCTTTATTTTCTTTTACTTCTTTATATGTTATCATCTAAAAAAATCTCCTTTAGCTTTATTATTTTATTGTAGCACAATGAAAAACAGTTACAAGATTTTCCATCAAGATTTTACAAACTATATGAATGTTTTACATAAAAATCTGTTTATATAATCAGGTTTTTGTACAAAAAAAGAAATATTCTTTATGGAAGTTTTTTATCATTGACAAGATATATATAATAGAGATATTATATAATTACATCGATGATATCGATATAAAAATATTCAATCAAGGAGACAGAGAATGAACAAACAAATTTCAAAACGGACACTTTATCGACTACCGGTTTATCTTTCTTTACTAGAAGAAAAATTGGAAGAAGGAGTGGAATATATCTCTGCCACAACAATAGCAAATTTACTTGAATTAAATCATGTGCAAGTTAGAAAAGACCTTTCATGCGCATCAAGTGCAGGAAGACCAAAAGTAGGATATGAGACAAAAGTTCTAATAAAAGATTTGCAAAATTTTCTTGATTACAATAATACAAAAGATGCAGTATTAGTAGGGGCAGGTGACCTGGGCAAAGCGCTTCTTGGTTATGAAGGTTTTAGAAGCTATGGACTTAATATAGTAGCAGGTTTTGATTTGAATGAAAATCTTTGTGGCTCATATGTCAAAGGCAAACCGATATTTGCAACTGAAAAAGTGCCTGAGCTTGTTAAAAGAATGAATATCAACATAGGAATTATTACAACCCCTGCAACAGCGGCACAGAGTGTTTGCGATATACTTGTGGGTGCTGGAATAAAAGCAATATGGAATTTTGCACCAACATCATTGTCAGTACCAAAAGGAATAATAGTTCAGAATGAAAACATGGCAACAGGACTTGCTGTTTTGTCAAATAAACTTAACGAGGCTTTACAAGGAGAAGAGTAAAGGTCAATGGAAGGAAATTTTATTCAATTCAATCGAAACAACTGTCAGAACTGTTATAAATGTATAAGAGCGTGTCCGGTAAAAAGTATTTCTTTTAGGGATAATCACGCAGAGATAATACAACAGGACTGCATACAGTGTGGTGGATGTTTCAAGGTTTGCCCACAAAATGCAAAGACAATCCGAAATGACTATGATGTAGTTAAAAAACGGATAAAAGAAGGCAAAAGGGTTATTGCATCGGTTGCACCTAGTTTTGTAGCCAACTATAAAGGGGCTACAATAGAATCAATGAGAAAAGCACTTAAACAGCTAGGATTTTTTGATGCGCAGGAAACAGCTCGTGGTGCTACGGTTGTAAAGACTGAATACGAAAAAATTCTTAAAGAGAAACAGACGAATGTGTTAATCTCATCGTGTTGTCACTCACTAAATTCACTTATCGAAAAATATTATCCAACAGCATTGCCATACCTTGCAAAGGTTGTAACGCCTATGCAGGCGCATTGTAGAATGATAAGAGAAGAATATCCAGATGCGTTCACCGTGTTTATAGGTCCTTGTATTTCTAAAAAGTCAGAAATTGAGCAGTACCCTGGAGATGTTGATGTGGTTCTTACATATATCGAACTTTCAAAATGGATGAGAGAAGAAGGCGTAGTTATACAGCAACAAGCGGACAGTGAACCAGCAGGTAAAGCAAGACTTTTCCCAACAAGTGGTGGTATTATAAAAACCATGCAACATGAAGATGGTATACATTATATTTCAATTGATGGACATTATAATTGTATTAATGCGATAAAAGATATAATTGCGGGCAAGTTGAAAAACTGTTTTGTTGAGATGAGTTTTTGTACAGAAAGTTGTATTGGTGGTCCTGCCATGGAGACAGCCGCAATTAAGCCTATAAGCGATTATATAGCGGTGGTGGATTATGCTGGTACAAAGGATTTTGATGTAAAATTTCCGCAAAGCACTAAAAAGAGCCATACTTATATGGGAAGTGGAAAACGCAAGCCAAGCAAAGTAGAGATAGATAGGATATTTGACCAAATGGGCAAAACTGATCCAGAAAAAAGACTTAATTGTGGCGGATGTGGTTATAATTCATGTTATGACAAAGCTGTTGCTGTATGGAATGGAAAAGCAGAAATAAATATGTGTTTGCCGTATCTAATAGAAAAATCTCAATCTTTCTCTGACAATGTCATTGAGCATACGCCAAACGGAATTATTGTAATGGATGAAGATTTTGTCATACAGCAGATAAATCAGGCAGCTTGTGATATAGTAAATATGCCATTTGCAAAGGCTATTTTAGGACTGCCAGTTGATAGGATTCTTGATACAGCCATATGCGAAGAAGCTGTTGATAGTGAAAAAGTAATCAAAGATAGAGTTACATATATGTCCGACTATGATAAATATCTTGCTCAAACAGCATTTTATGATAAAGAATACAAAGTTGTAACTCTCATAATAAGAGATATAACTGAAGAAAGCACAGCAAAGGCAAGAAAAGCTGCAACAAATGCAAAAGCGGTAGAAATCACAGGTAAGGTTATAGATAATCAGATGAGAGTTGTGCAAGAAATAGCGTCACTTTTGGGAGAAACAGTGGCAGAAACACAGATAGCTCTCTCAAAAATGGAGGAAACATTAAAAGATGAATAACCTTTTTGTAGAATCCAGCTGGAATAGCCTTAACAAATACGGCGAATCGTTATGTGGGGATCAAGTACAGATAATCCGAGATGACGATGGCGGAATGGTTATGGTACTTGCCGATGGTCTAGGAAGTGGAGTAAAAGCTAATATACTTTCCACGCTCACTAGCAAGATTATATCCACGATGCTTGCAAATGATATGAGTATAGAGCAAGCTGTGCGGGCTATTGCAAAAACATTGCCTATATGTAGTGAAAGAGGGGTAGCTTACTCAACTTTTACAATAATAAAAATAGAAAAAGATATGTCGGCTCAGATAATTGACTATGACAATCCGCATACGATAATGCTTCGTGATGGTGTTATATATGATTATTCCACAACCCAAAGGAATATAGAAGGCAAGGATATTTATCAGTCAAAAATTCAGTTGCAAGAACATGACACATTTATAAGTATGTCTGACGGCGCACTTTATGCCAGCAAAAATGAATTTTTTGATATGAAGAACTGGACAAGAGACCATGTTGCCATATATTGTCAACAAATTTATTCTGATAGTGCGTCAGCACGGTCGATACAAACTACAGTTCTTGAAAAAATATATAAACTTTACGGAGAGATTCCAAAAGACGACACTACTATTTGTGTATTGAAAGTTCGTAAGCGTAAGACGATAAATATAATGGTAGGTCCTCCGGCAAATAAGGAAGATGACACTTTAATGCTTTCCCTTTTCTTCTCTAAGAGAGGTGAAAAGATAGTAAGTGGTGGAACAACAGCTAAGTTAGTCAGCCAGTATTTAGGAAAGCCCATAATACCGATAGACTCGTCACTTGAAAGTGATGTACCACCTATGTCCAAAATAGAAGGGGTAGACCTAGTGACAGAAGGGATTGTTACACTCAATAGAGTTTTACAATATATGCAGGAACGGTATGAAGCTCCACAGCCGTTTCCAGATTATGCAATGGGCCAAGATGGGGCAAGCTTAATAGCAGAGGCACTTATAGATAAAGCTACTGATATAAACTTTTTCTTCGGAAAGGCTGTAAACACAGCACATCATGATATGGAGATGATAAAAGTTGGCATGAAGCGGAATCTAGTTGACAGAATATGTGAACTGCTGAAAAAAATGGATAAAACAGTAAAAATTTACAAGTTTTAGAAAAGGAAAAAGATATATGTATAAATTTGATACAAAAGTACAGCACCTTAAATATAGAGTTCTTAGGGAAATTGCGAGAAACGCATTTGATGATACACTTCTGAAGAATTTTTCAGAAATTCCAAAAACAATTATGCCTAATAAAGAACCAACGATGCGTTGCTGCGTATACAAAGAAAGGGCAATTATCACAGAGAGAATGAAAATTGCAATGGGTGGAGATGAATCAAATCCTAATGTAATTGAGGTTATGCCAATAGCATGTGACGAATGTCCGGTTGGCGGTTATCAGGTAACAGATTCATGTCGTGGCTGTATAGCAAAGCGTTGTAGCGATGTTTGTCCAGTTGGTGCAATTACATTTGATAAAAACCATCAGGCACACATTGATAAAAGTAAATGTATCAACTGTGGTAAATGTGCAAATGCTTGTCAGTTTAGTGCAATACACAACTATAAGCGTCCGTGTCAGTCAGCTTGCAAAATGGACGCAATCGAAATCAATGAAGAAGATGGTTCAGCACTTATCAATAATGATAAATGCGTAGCTTGTGGTGCTTGCGTATATCGTTGTCCATTTGGTGCAATTATGGATAAGAGCTATATACTTGAAGTAATTGAGATGATAAAAGATGCAAAAGCTAACGGAACAAAACTATATGCAATGGTAGCACCAGCAATCGCAAGCCAGTTCGGCTATGCAAAACTTGGACAGGTTATCAGTGGTATAAAAGAACTTGGCTTCACAGATGTTAAAGAAGTAGCACTTGGTGCAGATATGGTAGCACTTAAAGAAGCTGCTGAACTTGCGGAAAAAGGTAAACTTACAAGTAGCTGCTGTCCAGCTTTTGTATCATATATAGAAAAGTTCTATCCACAGGTAAAAGAATACATTTCACACAATCTTTCACCAATGGCAGAACTCGGTAAATTTATAAAGGAACAAGACCCAACAGCAAAAACTGTATTTATCGGGCCTTGTACCGCTAAAAAAGCAGAAATTAAAAGAGAATCAGTTCGTCCTTATGTAGATAGCGTTATAACATTTGAAGAATTGCAGGCTCTTTTAGACTCAAGAGATATTGAAATTACGGAACTTCCAGAAGATGATCTTAATGATGCATCATTCTATGGTAGAATTTTTGCACATTCAGGTGGACTTACAGGCGCAGCAGCAAGAGCTATTGAAGAACAGGGTCTTGATTTCAAAGTAGTACCAGCAACATGTAGTGGTGTAGATGAATGTAAGATAGCACTTCTCAAACTGTCAAAAGGCATTTTGAAAGAAAACTTTATTGAGGGTATGATTTGTGAAGGTGGTTGTATCAATGGTGCAGGCTGTCTCACACATATGGGAGCAAAAGCAGCAACAAAGGTTGATACACACGCAAAACAGTCAACAGCTGAAAGCATTAAATCAGCAGTTGCAAATGGTTCAATCTAATTAAATAAGACAATAACATAAAGATGGTAGTTACAAAGTTTTACTCTTGTTACTACCATCTTTTTTTGCGAATTTTTAGTGTGTAAACAAGTACAAATTTTGATATAAGTTAGATGAACAATTTAGAAACGATAAAACAGAGTATGTTGAATTTCTACATACTCTGTTTATTTTTGTATAACTAACCGATGAGGAATACGAAGTCTAATTGAACATAATCGAGCCCAAACCCTCGGTATCATTTTATTAAAATGTCAAAAAGTCTTGACATTTTACAGATTAGTATTATACTAGAAATGTAAAACAATTTTGACATTTATATTATTTATAAGGAGGAATATATTTATGAATTTTACTGATTTTTTTCAAAGCAATACTGTTATTATGATGATGACATTGTTTCTGGGCGTTTGTCTAGTAGGAACAATTACTATGATTCTTCTGCTGGTCATTAAAGGCGATGAAAGAAAGAAAATGATTTTATCTAAATCATCACAGGTTTCTGTAATTGGTGCTATCGTTGTTTTAGTCCTTGGTTTTGTATACAGCACATTCATTGTGCCTCATGTAGATTTTGAAGTCGAATTAAACCCTATTATGTATATTGGAGTTATTTCTATTATCTTTGATGTAGCGTATTTTTACTACTGTAGAAAGTACGGTGATTAAATATGGATAATAATATTAGGAATATACGCAAAAGACTTGGGTTTAAGCAAGAAGATTTAGCTAAAAAATGCAATGTTTCAAGACAAACTATCAATGCCATTGAAAATAACAAATATGACCCCTCGTTAATTTTAGCTTTTAGATTAGCATCAATACTACAAGTAACGGTAGATGAGGTGTTTAATTACAAGGCAGGGGATTGATACATATTGCTATTCTAGTGGAGAAAATTAAGACAGCCTATCCTAGATATAGGATAGGCTGTCCTGTAAATTAAGGCTTATTCTGTTATACCATTCCTTACGAGTATATTTCATATCTTTTGAAATATTATTAAACTCTATTATAAGCTTATAATAGCTGGTGCAGTAACAAACTTTTTACTTACTGGTTTTCTTTTTATTGCTGTTCACCACTTCTTCATAATATAAGTAATATCATTAAATAATGTATTGCTTTTCATTCGGCATACGTAAGGCTAATTATTGTAAACGCATCTAAAATTTTTATAAAATATTTCGTAGTTAAATCACACTGTCTTCTTTTACCCTATGTAAACTTCAGTACCATAATGTGATGATGAATAATTATCGTCGAGGAAAATATTAAAAAAAGGAGTCATTTTATTATATAACTCTGTATCGGTAGGTTTTGGTGTAGATAGAATCATTTCTATAAAAGCATCTGTAACATTGCCTTGGACGATATTTCCGTATTCCCAGTCGGAATTTTTAATAGTGCCGAACTTGAGAGCTTTTTCAAGATATTCATTTTCATCATTCCAACAATGAATTTCAAATCTTTTAGCTGTTTTAATGTATTTAGAGATGAGATTTTTCCATTCAATATTATCATCATACTCATAATCATACTCATAAAAATTTGTAAGATTCATATAAAAATCTCCTTTATAGCTATTATTTATAAATAAGGGTATATCAAGAATATGTAAGTTAAGTGAAAAAAACACCTGTGAGAAATCCCACAGGTGTAAGTTTTTAGGCGTCGAGGAATGCAAGGAGAATAACACCAAGCAGAACCATACCGATTACAAAGTACTGTTTTTTGCTAAGTTTTTCTTTTAGGAAAATGCGTGACCAAATAACAGAGAATACTGTGTAAGAACCGATAGCTGGAGCAGCGATAATAGTATTGCCTGAAATAGCGAATACATATGTAAACTGACCAATCGTTTCAAAACAAGCAGCAGCGAGTTTGAATTTATCTCTTTCAACAGATAATTTTTCTTTTTTAACGCCGAGAACATAGATAGCGGCAATAATACCCACAATCATGAATGTAAGTTCATAAGAGATATTGCAAACTATTTCAACATTGTCGCTGGTAACGCCTTGATAGAACCATTCTGGCAAAGCAAAGTCGAAGAACATACCATCAAGAAAAGTGCCCATAGCATCTATGATTAGATATAAAACAGGGAAGAGAATAGCCAAAAGGCCTCTTTCGTATTTTATTTCGTTAGGGTCTTGATGCAAAGCTCTGAGTTCATCACCTTCTGTCTTTTCGATGATAGCCAGGAAAAGAATACCCAAAGAGATAAGAATAACAGCAAACAAGGCGATAGGAGACATTGTGTCGCCAAGGAAAAGGAAACACATAATAGCAACTAAAGCACCTGATGAGTTACAAATAGGTGAAGAAATTGAAAGTTCGATATAGCGCAAGCCTATATAGCCGAATAACATTGAAATTATGTACATAGCTGAAACAGGCATATATGCAATAAAGTTGTGCAGGTTGTAGTCAACACCACCAACAGTAAGTTGCCATATAGCGTGAACTCCCATTACAAAACCTACTGCCATAAGCATTTTGAGATGGCTGTTTTTATCATCTGGTCTAGAGCCTATTTTACTCATAAGGTCAGAGCCAGACCAAGCTAAAATAGTACATATTGTGAATAAAAACCACATATTTTTTAAGTCCTCTTTCTATAAAATATATTTTCAGTAACTTTTTTATTATATACTATCAATGTTCTCTATGCAAGAAATACAAACGCTGTTTCTGAAAAAATGTGTTTTATGACATAAACTTAATTTATTAAATATATATTTTTGTAATATTTTATATAAGATTTTGTGCTATTAAATCTTGCCATACATTGTAAAGTTTATTCCAAGTATTTGCCCCCACAATTCCGTCGGCAGAAAGGCCGAATTGTTTCTGGAAAGATATTACACTAGATTGGGTTTTAGGGCCATATTTACCATCTACATTTAAAGAAGGAATTGTGTCGTAGATTTGTGCTACGCCATTTAGCCATTGTTGAATTCTAGTTACATTAGGCCCAGTTGAACCTAGTCGGAATAAAGTTCCAGGATAAGTGGCACTGTTAGGAGGTGTTTGAGGAGGCATATTAACACCATTTTTAATGCTTTCCCAAATTCTTTGCATTTTATTCCAAGTTAGAGGGCCAACTTTTCCATCAGCTGTAAGATTGAAATAATTTTGAAAGTTTTTAACTTGTTTTTCTAATCCGGCACCAAAAATACCGTCTATAACAACAGGGTTAATAGTAGAAACATATATTGCCACTTGATTGATATAAAATTGGATAATATTTACATTTAGCCCTCGGTCACCTCTTTTTACAACATAACCAGGGTATCCACCACTTTCAAGAGCTTCGCCCTCACTAGTAAGTTCGGCAAGTTTTTTTACAGCTACATAAATATAACTTATTTTATACCAAGTAGATTTGCCAACAATTCCGTCTGCTGTAAGATTAAAGATTTTTTGAAATGTTTTTACGCTAGATTCCATATTAGAGCCAAAAACACCATCTACCGTAAGTTTTTTTATAGCAGGATAGTTATCACTTATGCGATTAAGTTGAGCTTGAATAATTTCAACATCTTGCCCTGAACTACCTCTTTTTAAAGGTGAACCTGGATAAGATGTGTTAATAGATGCTATATTATCACTTTGGTTAATTTGTATATTGTCGCCGTAATAATATTGTAGGATTTGCAGGGCATTCATACCTTCGTTGGCACGGTCCACAGTACCCCATTGTTTAAGGCCTTTGCAAGTAACTTGTTTACCGTCACAATATTCAGTAAAAAAAGGTTCTTTATTAAATTTTTTTGTAACATAATTGTTGAAAATTTCTTCAACTATTTTGTCTGTTGAGGCAAAAGTAGAACGACTGTGAATATATTTCTGGTCGTAACTTGTGCTATTTGTAATATCAAAGTTATAACCACGACTTCTGTACCATTCTGTGTAAATTCTGTTTAATACAAATGAAATTTGGCACAAAATATTTGCACGCAATGACTCTTCTGGCCAAGTTGGATATATCTCGCTTGACGCTACACTTTTAAGATATGTAAGAAAAGGCACTGTTACATTTTTAGCATTTTCATTAGGTTTGCCAAGATGAACAGTCACCTTATCTGGAATTATAACTTTTTGAAGAACATAGTTATTTTCTCCAGTTTGTAAGTCAGTTTGAACATCAAATAGTTTTTGAACCTTACCGCTACTGTAATCTTGTTCAAAGTCGTTACCATAGTCGATAGGTCTTGGCAGAAGGCCTACAAGCTGTAAAGAAGTTTGGTTTTCAAAAATCTGTACGCCTATAATTTCACCTCGCATAAACCCGACTTTTTCAATAACTAAGTTGTAGTTTGCGTATGGTAGAATTTCGGTGTTGTTTTCATCTAACGAAAGCCGTCTATCAACTGTAGGAAGTTCTATAAGATCAGTTTGGCCATTCTCGTTAGTAAAAGCTTGTTTATCATCTAAACTTTTAAGAGTTTCGCCCTCCACGATACTTATTTTAACATCTTGTAAAGGCACAGCAGCCTGAGTGGTTACCATAACCTGTAAAAAACCTACTGGCATAAAATCTCCTTATATGTTATTGCGATTGCTTAAACTTATAATATGCTTAAAAACTATTATAGTGATACTATGATTGTATGGCATATAATAAAATTGTTTTCAACCAAATATTTATATATTGTTGAAAGTTTTTTAAATATTAAAGCTCCCTGAAAAATATTACAGGGAGCTTTATATTAAAAATTTATATGGATTATTTTACAACACCTTTGCTTTTAATCCACACAGCTTTACCGTTGAGGACAGTTTCAACAAGTTCAAGATTTTCATTAAGAATAGCAAAGTTAGCAGTTCCGTTTTCAACTATTTTACCTGCAGAATTTTTAAGACCGTAAATAGAAGCAGGTGTAGAAGTTATGGTTTTAAGAGCTTCTTCAAACGGCACTATACCACGCTCGGTAACTTTTTTTAGATCGGCAAGAAGAACTTTTGAAGAGCCTTTTCCCATGCCAATCATATTACCAAGAGAGTCCCAAACAGGTGCGGAGCCATTTCCATCACTTGTCATTGAAACTCTATCAAGTGAGCCGTATTTTTTGTAAATTATTTCAAGACCTTCAACAGCGCCATATACCTGCTGGCTGTCATCGTTAATCATACCAGCTGTTATATCTACTTGACCGCCGAATTCTAAGAATTTTAAACAACTTTCAAATACATGGTGTTTTCTAGTGATATGAGTAGGAACGATAAGAGGACGAAAAGTAATATCTTCTTCACATAGGCGTATAAAGTAATCCGATGGGTTTTCATAGTTACCAAGATGAACATTAAGAACACCTTTTATACCAGCAAGACGGGCACCATTTCTCGTGTCGGCAGCAATTCGTTTAAATTCATCATATGTAAGCATACTTCCACGATGGTCGCAGTGAGCAAGTTCACCCATACCAAGACAATATTCATTAAAAATTATGTCTTCCGCAATAGAACCACGCATAGTTGTAACAGGCGTTGTGTAACTTCCTGTAAGGAAATAGCAGTCAAAGCCTTCTTCTCTGAGAGCCATACATTTTACAAGCACATCTTCAACTCTTCTTGCGTAACCGTCAGTGCCAAGAACACCTACCAAAGTGGTAACTCCGGCTTCGCTTATTTCTTCAAAAGTTATTTCGCTTGTTCTAGTAGTAAAACCGCCCTCACCTCCACCACCGGTTATATGAACATGAGTATCAACGATACCAGGAATAATTATTGTACCAGCCATATTAAAAACTTTGCCCTCAAAACCTTCAGGAATTGATAGGTTATCACCTATTTTAATAATTCTATCTTCCCAAAGAAGAATATCTTTTACGCCTAGTTTTTCAGGTGCATACACCTGACCATTTTTCATAAGCTTGAACATATTAAAGTCCTCCTTAAAGCTTGTGTATAAATTTTTATTATTTAAAATTATTTAAAAATATTATTTGTCACGATTTTTTTGTTTTTATTTAATCGTTTCATTTTTGCATTTCTACAACAAGGCAATTATTGATATATTAACAAATTTTAATAATAATGATTGAATTGGAATATTAAATATTTAAAAGAACATAAAAGGGAGAAAATTTAAAAAGATGAATTGTTTATCTGCGTTAACGTTATGTATGTTATTGTACAAATTATCTATCGGGCTTATTCCCAAATGGGTTTACTTTTGGCTTTTTGGCAACATCGCTTGTTAGTATGGTTGCATTTTGCACCGAGTTAACACCATATTTACCACGAATTAAATCTATGGTATGCTGAAGTTTTTCATTTTTCTCACGCTTTGAATCGGTGTCAGTATCAAAAAGAGAAAGTTGCTCCACATTTCTTTCTTTTTCTAAATCTATTACTGTTACAGTTAAAGCTCTAACTGATGTGTCAGCATTTCTATGAGTTAAAAATAATTTTAAAGCAGCGGCATATATTTCTTGGGTTATATCTGTTGACTGAATTTGCATTTGTCTTGTAAAAGTGTAAAAATTAGGATATCTTATAGAGATTTGCACACCATTTGCAAACAGATTATGTTTTCTAAGTCTCATCCCTACATCTTCGCACAAGCTTAAAATAGCGGGTTTTATCTCATCTAGTGTGTCTAGGTTATGGCTGAACGTATTACCACTGCCTATACTTTTAACTTCTCGTTCGGCATAATAGCTGTTTACAGGGCTATCATCAAGACCATTTGCGTATTTGAAAAGGTCAGTGCCATGCTTTCCAAATCTCTCTTCCAGACTTATCTGTGGAATATCCGCCAGTTGACCTATGGTGTAAACGCCCATATCATTTAGAGCATTTTGAGTGCTTTTACCTACATAAATCATATCTTGAACTGGAAGTGGCCATACAATTTTTCGATAGTTTTCTTTATCTATAACTGTGGTGGCGTCTGGCTTTTTATAGTCGGAGCCAAGTTTTGCAAAAATTTTGTTAAAGCTAACGCCTACTGAAATAGTAAGCCCAGTTTCAGATTTTATTTTTTCACGAATATCATCAGCTAGCTGTTTTGGGCTATCTGCAAATAATTTATATGTATTTGTCACATCAAGCCAGCTTTCGTCAATACCAAAAGGTTCTACTAAATCGGTATATTGAGTATAAATTTCATTTATTATTTTGCTGTATTTGGTATATAGGGCATGATGAGGCGGCAGTACTACTAAGTCTGGACATTTATTTTTTGCTTGCCATAGTGTTTCTGCCGTTTTAACTCCGTATTTTTTTGCAACTTCATTTTTAGCAAGAACAATACCGTGCCTTGATTGGCTGTCGCCGCCAACTGCAACAGGTCTTTCTTTAAGTTCGGGATAAGACAAAAGCTCAACCGAAGCAAAAAAGCCATTGCAGTCACAGTGTAAAATATATCTTTCTTTCATAGTATCTAGCACCTTAAGTTAATTTTAACATATATAAATCAAAAATATAATGAACAAATTATATAAATATGTAATGTATTATATGTGAATAAATAATATATTCAATATAAATGTAAAATATTAAAAAAGAAAAAATACTCTTCTGATGAGAGTATTTTTTAAAACACTATTTATTGATTTTATCCAAAAGTTCATTAGCGGAAATATCGTAGAGATTTGTTAAAGCAATGAGATTTATTGTACTAGGGTCTGATGTACCATTTTCCCATTTTGAAACAGCTTGTCTAGAAACTCCCAGGCTTTCTGCTACAAATTCTTGTGTCATATTGCATCTAATACGGTTATCACGAAGTGTTTCACCTAAAGATTTTTTTATCTCGGATTTTTTACTTCTGCCATTAGAGAAATTCAAGTATTTTTTAAGAGCTTTAATACATAGAATAACAAGATAGACAAAAAGTCCAATTATAGATACCAATATTAGTAGATTTATTATCATCAGGGGCATAGCTAAAAACATTTTTAAAATTCCTTTCAATTTATGAATGAATTATATCAAAAACTACTGTGTAGCACCACCAACTATCACGCAACTATATGTTGAATATTATATTTTAATAATTTTTGAATATTTTATTTAGCATTTTACAACCACGGTCATAGTCAGAAAGAATGATAGTGTGTTTACCATTAGTATCTATAAAAGAGGCCTTGTTATCGCATATAAGTACAGGAACTGATTCGATTGATGATGTTTCCATAGAAACGAATGAAACCAAAGCAGATTTTAAAGCTGAAGAAACGACTTCTCGAAGATGAGAGCTCGTATTCTTTTCATCTATTAAAAATATCAACAAGCAATTTCTGCCTTGTGAACAAACTTTTTTTACACGAGAAAGTTCTTTATTTACAACATCGAAAGCGTTGTTGCTAGGTAGAAGATTAACTACCTTAGCGTAAAAGTGAAATTTTCCAAACATAATAGTAGAAACTGCTTTTGTGTAGTAGCCATTTTTTAACTTAAATTTTTTCTCTTTTAAAATTTGTTCTATTGAAATATCACCTAGTAATTGCACATTTGTCGGTGTAATATTAGAAAGAAAGTTATTGTATCTATCTATTTCAAAATCAATCAATCCGTCAATCGATTTAATAAAAAGAAAAATTGCTAAAATAAAAAGAGATGAAAATGTGACTAAACCTAATATTATTCCTTTGGTAGATTGCACATTAAAACACACTAATAAATATATAGTGATACCGCCTAAAATAGAAAAAAATATCCGAGAAGAGAAATAAAAAAAACTTTTTTGCGTTTCATTCATATTTAAAAACCTCTTAATATTTTACAAAAGCCACCACGGTTTTAGTGGTGGCTTTTTAACTTTTAGAGTTACATTTGTTCAGGAACTGTGATGTTCATAATTCTAAGGCAGTTAGCGATAGCGTGTTTTGTTGCAACGCAAAGAGCGAGTCTTGCTTTGCTAAGAGAAATGTCATCGCATTTTACACGGCAAGCTGTATAGAAACGATGAAACTGTGTAGCAAGGGTGATTGAGTATTTTGTGATTTTTGAAGGGTCATAAGCCTTACCGGAAGCAATTATTTCACCAGGCATATATGACAGGGTTCTAATTAGCTCAATTTCGTTTGGATCGACGAGAAGTGACAAATCAGCATTTTCAATACCTTCAGTTGTAAGGTTTTCTTTTTCGAGTTGACGGAGAATACTACAAATTCTTGCATGAGCATACTGAACATAATAAACAGGGTTTTCGCTGTTTTCTTTGATAGCAAGGTCAAGGTCGAATAGAAGATGAGTGTTAGGTTCTCTTGTATTGAAGAAGAAACGAGCTGCATCAGTTGGAACTTCGTCCAAAAGGTCAACCAAAGTGATGGCTTTACCAGTACGCTTACTCATTTTAATTTCAGTTTTCTTTGGGTTTCCTTTTTCGTCAAGGATAACGTTGCCATTTTCGTCTTTAGCATCACCGATAAGCTTTACAAGTTGCATAAGAACAACATCAAGTCTTGAAGAATCAAGGCCTAAAGCAGACATAGCAGTTTTCATTCTTATAACATGTCCGTGGTGGTCAGCCCCCCAAACATCAATAGCTTTATCAAAATTACGTGTAACAAGTTTGTCATAGTGATAAGCAATATCAGCAGCAAAGTATGTGGAAATACCATTTGCTCTGACCAAAACTTCGTCTTTTTCTTCACCAAGGGCAGTACCTTTGTACCAAAGAGCGCCATCTTTTTCGTATGTGTAACCATTTTCTGTGAGTTTAGCGATAGCTTTATCAACATCACCTTTATTTCTCATTTCCTGTTCAGAGAACCAAACATCATAATTAATGCGATATTTTGCAAGATGATTTTTAATATCAGCCACATTTTTAGGTAAAGCATAATCGATAAGAGCCTGTTTTCTTTCATCGAGTGGTTTATTTACATACGAATCACCGTGAATATCATAGAATTCTTTAGCTCTTGCGATGATATCGCCACCCTGATAGAATTTTTCATCAAAAGGATAGTCTTTATCAAAAATTTGCATGTATCTTGCTTCAAGGCTAAGGCCAAATTTTTCAATCTGGTTACCTGCATCGTTTATAAGAAATTCTCTTGTTACATCATAACCAGACCAAGTAAGACATTCGGCGAGAATATCACCCAAAGCACCGCCACGAGCATTACCAAGATGCATAGGACCGGTTGGATTAGCAGAAACAAATTCGACATTATATTTTTTCCCTTTACCTACATTTGTTCTGCCATAGTTATCGCCATTTTCCAAAACAGCTTTAACAACTGTTTCAAAATAGCTGTGATTCAAGAAGAAATTGATGAAACCAGGACCAGCTAATTCAGCTCTATCAAAGAAAGTGCCTTCAAAGTCAAAGTGGTTTAAAAGCGCGGTAGCAATAGCTCTTGGGTTAGAATGAAATACCTTGCTATTTACCATAGCTGCATTTGTTGAAAAATCACCATTGCGTAAATCCTGAGGAACTTCAACTACAAAGTTTTTAATTTCTTCAGGTTGGGCAAGCTCTCCGGTAGCGATTGATTTTTCAAAAGCAGTTTTAACCATTGTGCTTATTTGTTCTTTGGCAATATTCATGCCGTCAAATTTTTCTAAATTCACTATTAAATCTCCTTAACTTTTACATTCACTTTATTTTCGCTTATAAGCATACCGCCAGCGTTAAGACTGTAAGCGAAGGATAAGTCTCCGCCAATGTCGGTTAAATTGTTTTCAATATCAATCCCATTTATGTCAAGCACCATAGGACCTGCAACGGTTTGATAATTACATATATTTATTGAGCCTTTTTCAATTATTAAATTTGAATTTGCTTGTTTTCCAAATCTTGTCATTGAAACGCCATTTTCCCAAGCTTTTAGGGTAGTTGTGCATCCTTCATAGCCAGTAGATTCGGTCTCTTTGTAACAAATATAATATTTGTCGTTTTTTTTGTAATAAGAACCTACAGTTGTGAGGGTTACTTTGTCAATATCTCCGTCGATGTCTATATTTCCTTCAATAGTAATAAGATAATTTTCTTTCATTTTCAATCCTTTATATCAGCCAATATAGCTTTAGCGTCACAACCCTCGCCTAAAAATATATTGGCGACACGATTAAATTCTTCTGGCTGACTTGTAACATAGTATTCCACTTTATCTCGTGGTGAGAGGCGTTCAATGTCCAATTTTCTTAGAACATTTTTCACTTCCATAGCAGCAGAATAACCTGCATCTATGAGAGTAACATCTTCGCCCATAATGTTTTGAATAATTTTTGAGATAATAGGAAAATGTGTGCAACCCAATATAAGGGTATCTACGCCGAACGCTTTAATGGGTGCAAGGTATTCTTTGCATACGTTGTTTGTAATGAAGTTATCTTCTTCAATGTAACCCTCTTGAACAAGAGTAACAAGCTGAGGGCAACCGTTGCTTATGGTTTGAATGTCTTTATCAAACATTTTAAGGCGAGTGTTGAAACTTCCTGATTTTATTGTGGCCGGCGTTCCGATTATGCCTATTCTTTTATTTTTTGTAGCTTTAACAGCGGCTGAAATTGTAGGTGCGATAACATCTATGAATGGAACAGATAGATTGGTTATCTGTGATGCTGAAACATTACTTGAAACAGTCCCGCAAGCAGCAACGATTAGTTTTACACCTCTGCGCTGAAGAAAGTCTACATCATCGTTTGTGTATTGGCATAATGTTTCTTTTGATTTTATGCCGTATGGAACTCTTTCGGTGTCACCTAAATAAATAATGTTTTCATTTGGCACAAGTTTCAAAAGTTCTTTTGCACATGTTAGTCCGCCAACACCGGAGTCGAAAACACCGATAGGTCTATCTCTCATCTTCTACTCCTTTTAATGCAAGCTGAATTATGTTATCTACTAATTCGCCATAGCTCATACCAATGTGTTGCATAAGCTGAGGATACATACTAATTTTTGTAAAACCAGGAAGAGTGTTAATTTCATTTAGAAGAATCCTTCCATCATTTGTAACGAAAAAATCAACTCTTGAAAGGCCTTTGCAATCAACAACAGTGAAAGCCTTTTTAGCAATTTCTCTAATCTCTTTTCTGGTTTCTTCAGGAATATTTGCAGGAATAAAAGTTTTGCTTGTTCCGTTTTTGTACTTGTCATCATAATCGTAGAACTTAGCACTTGCGCCTATTTCACCAACTTCACTTGCAATAAGGTCAGGGCAGTTGCCAAGAACAGCACATTCAACCTCGTGTCCGTCAACAAATTCTTCAAAAACAACTTTGTTATCATGAGCAAGTGCGAGAATGACAGCATCTTTTAGTTCATCTCTGTTTTCGGCTTTTGAAATGCCAACAGAAGAACCACTGTTAGCAGGTTTTACAAAGATAGGGTACCCAAGATTATTTTCCATTTTATCAGCAACAGAATCAAAATTTTGCATTTCCCAGTCCATCATATAATCCCATTTTGCATGAGGAATTCCAGCTTTATCAAAAGCCATATTGGCATGCATTTTGTCCATACATATAGCACTGGCAACAACGCCACAACCACAGTATGGTATGCCACTTAGTTCCAAAAGACCTTGCAGAGTACCATCCTCGCCGTTTTTGCCATGTAGAACAGGGAAAACTACATCTATTTTTTCTGTTATAATGTCAGTGCCGTCAAATTTAATAAGGCCTTTTGTAGCTCTATCGGGACTGATAAGGCATGGAACATTATCCGGGTGCTCGTGCCATGTGTCACTGATTATTTCATCAGTTGAACCAGGGAAGAAAAGCCAGCGTCCTTTTTTGGTTATACCAACTTTAACTACATCATATTTATCTGCTGGGATGTTGTCTATTATACTTTTAGCGCTCATAAGGCTTATTTCGTGTTCATTAGAAACGCCGCCAAATATAACGCAAACTTTAGTTTTTGCCATAAAAGCCTCCATTTATATGAAAAGATATATCTTTTAAATTCTATTATATTATGATAACATATAGTACTAAAAAAATAAATAGCCAAAATATTTTAAAGTGTAGTGTTAATAAAATTGTTAATTGGAAGTTTTCACAAAATATAATATCTTAAAACTATTTAACACGGAATATTTTCTTTGACAAATAATGACTAAAAGTGTAGACTTATTAAAGTTAAAACAACCCATACAATCATACAAATGCCATATAGAAACATTGATGGTAAAATGTTTGCAAAAAGTAAAATTTTGTTGACTTTACTAAATATATATGGTACACTTGTATTACCTCTTTTGTAGGTTTATTTTTTATGCAAAAAATTTTTGCAAGCAAAAGAGGGAGGCTAACTTTAATGGAGGTGCCGATATGAGAGTTAGAATTACACTTGCATGTACAGAATGCAAACAGCGCAATTATGACACTATGAAAAACAAGAAAAATACTCCTGATAGAGTAGAACTTAAAAAATATTGTCGTTTTTGCAAAAAACACACTCTTCACAGAGAGACTAAATAAGGGGTAAGCGAAATGGCAGAGAAAAAAGAAAAACTTGGTTTCTTTGCATCAATCAAAAAGCAATTCAGAGATGTAAAGTCTGAAATGAAAAAGATTGTTTGGCCAACAAAGAGCCAGGTTATCAACAACACTCTTATTGTAATTGCTGTTTCTTTGATTGCAGCTGTGTTTATCTTTGGCTTGGACACCGTTTTTGGCTTGGTGTTACAGCTTCTTTACAAAAACGTATAATCCAAAGCGAGGTGTAGATATGGACGAGGCAAAATGGTATGTAGTACACACATATTCTGGCTATGAAAACAAGGTAGCATCAAGCCTTGAAGCAGTTATCGAAAACCGCAATTTGCACGATATGATACAGGATGTTAAAATTCCTGTGGAAACACTTGTAGAAATCAAAGATGGTAAACGCAAGGAAACAGAAAATAAGTTGTATCCATCATATGTGTTTGTTAAAATGATTTTGACAGATGAAACATGGTACATCGTGCGCAACACACGTGGCGTAACAGGTTTTGTAGGTGCATCAGCACAAAAACCAAGCCCTCTTTCTCAGAAAGAAGTAGACGCTATGGGTGTAGAAACTAAAAAACAGACAATAGACTTTGCAGTAGGCGACAATGTCGAAATTGCAGGCGGTCCTTTGGCTGGTTTCATCGGCGAAGTTACAGAAATTGATGCCGATGCACTGAAAGTAAAGGTAAAAGTTTCTTTGTTTGGTAGAGAAACACTTTCAGAACTTGACCTTTTACAGGTTAAACCAATTTAATCAACGGTAAGAGTCACTATAAGTGATTTTTATAGGGCAGCAAACAGCTTGCCCGTGGGAGAGCAGAAAAGTTCTGCTCGATAGCTTACCACATTATACGGAGGTATTAAAAATGGCTCAGAAAGTTACTGGATATATTAAACTCCAGATTCCAGCTGGTAAGGCAACTCCAGCACCACCTGTTGGTCCAGCTCTTGGTCAGCACGGTGTTAACATTATGTCTTTTACAAAAGAATTTAACGAAAGAACACAGAAAGATATCGGTTATATCATTCCTGTAGTAATTACAGTTTATGCAGACCGTACTTTCAGCTTCATTACTAAAACACCACCAGCACCAGTTCTCATCAAAAAAGAATTGGGTATCGAATCCGCTTCAGGTGTTCCTAACAAAACAAAAGTTGGTCAGCTCACAAAAGAACAGGTTCGCAAAATTGCTGAAATGAAAATGCCAGACCTCAACGCTGCAAACATCGAAGCAGCTATGAGCATGGTAGCTGGTACAGCACGCAGCATGGGCGTTACAGTAGAAGAATAATTTTGTAGTTTGACACTACTCACATAAGTGGGAGGAAATTTCCGTTTAACCACAGGAGGATAATAATGAAACACGGTAAAAAATATACAGATAGCATTAAGCTTGTTGACAAAACAAAGCAGTATGACCTCGCTGAAGGTTGCGCTCTTTGTGTAGATACAGCTAAAGCAAAGTTCGATGAAACAGTTGAACTTCATGTACGTCTTGGTGTAGACAGCCGTCACGCAGACCAGCAGGTTCGTGGTGCAGTTGTATTGCCACATGGTACAGGTAAAAATGTTAGAGTTCTCGTAATCGCAAAAGGCGATAACGAAAAAGCAGCTCTCGAAGCAGGCGCAGACCTCGTAGGTGCTGAAGAAATGATTGCAAAAATCCAAAACGATGGTTTCTTGGATTTTGATGTTCTTATCACAACACCTGATATGATGGGTCTTGTTGGTCGTTTGGGTAGAGTTCTCGGCCCTCGTGGACTTATGCCAAACCCAAAAGCTGGCACAGTTACACCTAACGTTGCACAGGCAGTTAAAGAAGCAAAAGCTGGTAAAATTGAATACCGTTTGGACAAAGCAAACATCATTCATGTACCAGTAGGTAAAGCTTCATTCGGTGCTGACAAACTTGCTGAAAACATTTCAACAGTTATGGATGCAATCGTTAAAGCAAAACCAGCAGCAGCAAAAGGTCAGTATATCCGTTCAGCAGCAATCGCTACAACAATGGGCCCTGGCGTTAAGCTCAACAGTGCAAAATTTGGTGCTTAATTTATAAGTATTTGTCAATTATATGTTGACAAAATATATACAATAGTATATAATAATATAGCTGTTTTAAGACAGCAGGTGCGTAAGCATAAAGGGATGTCCCACCTGCCGAGAACGAAGCGATAAATATGTATATTTATAGGCTTGTTTTCGTGCGTGAAAACAAGCCTTTTATGTTATACAAACAGAATTTTACAACCTCTTTTTTCAAAGAAGAAAAAGGTATTATGTATTAAAAATAAAAAGGAGAGGTGAACAACATTGGCAAGCGAAAAAATCTTGGCTCAGAAACAGAGCTATGTAGCAGATCTTAAAGCTAAAATAGACGCTTCACAGAGTGGTGTAGTATTCAACTACGGTGGTATCACAGTAGCAGAAGATACAAAACTCCGTAAAGAACTTAGAGAAGCTGGTGTTAGCTACGAAGTAGTTAAAAACACATTGCTCAAAATTGCTATTAAAGATACAGCACTTGAAAGCATGTCTGACAAATTGGAAGGCACAACAGCTGTAGCTATCGCTGGTAATGAAGACCCACTTGCAGCAGCAAGAGTGCTTCACAAATTCAGCGAAGAGTCAAAGGGCAAATTTGAAATCAAAACAGGTTACATGGACGGCGAAGTTCTTGACCTTGAAGGTATCAAGACATTGGCTACATTGCCTAGCAGAGAAGGTCTTCTCTCAATGCTTCTTTCTGCACTTACTGGCAACCTCAGTGGTTTGGCACGTGCACTTGATGCAGTTAGAGCTAAAAACGAAGGCGAAGGCGAAGTTGCTTAATTTAAGCGCTGTCGCAAACTAATTAAATTTTAATTATAAACGGAGGAATTTTATAATGGCAAGCGAAAAAATCGTATCATTGGTAGAAGAAATCAAAACTCTTACAGTTCTTGAATTGTCAGAACTCGTAAAAGCAATCGAAGAAGAATTTGGTGTAACAGCAGCAGCTCCAGTAGTTGTAGCAGGTGGTGCAGCAGCTCCAGCAGCAGAAGAAAAAACAGAATTTGATGTAGTTCTTGTTGAAG
>JAHHTS010000039.1 GCA_020024475.1 Oscillospiraceae bacterium | reverse complement strand
TACCTCTTTTTATTTTATATTAACTTCGTTTTAACGAAGTTAATTTTTTATTATCAGCTAAATATAGTTTTAATTTAAAGTTTTTAGTTGTTTTAGTTTAAATCTAAAAACAACAATTTTATATAAAGAAAAAGACAGGTAATTTTATACCTGTCTTTTATAAGTCAATAAATTAGAAAATCATTGGTGCAATTATACCTGCAAATACTACTGATGCAATTGTAACTGTAGTAAAGCCACCAACAATCATTTTTGGCATAACAAAATCTAATGCTGTTGCTTTCTCTTCTGCAGTAAATCCTTCCATACCATTACATACTTCGTTTGTAAGGATTTCAGTACCAGGATATCCAAACAATGCTGTCATGCCTACGGCAATTGATATCAGTGGTGAGTATCCAACAAGCTTACCACAAAGGACAGAACCTAAAGCGATAGCTGAAACACCTATAGCGAACATACCAACCATAGGAACAATCATATTTATAAGATCCATAGGTGCAATACCAGCAAGTCCATTTATAATTAAAGCATACATACTAAAGATACAAAGTGTATACATACCTGCTGACTGAAGGATGTTTTTCTGAAGGAAGTTTACTCTTGCTAGAATAACGCCAACTATAAGGTATGAAACATTAACATTCAGCTTTCCACCTGTAAGATTTGTAAGCATTACTGCAATTACAGCAGCTATACCTAATTTTGCTACTTTAAATGTTGGTGAGTCAAAAACAGGTGAAGGATTTTTGAACAATCTCATTGCTGGTAGCTTAAGAGCTGTTTTATTTTCAGATCCGTTTGAAAGTTTTCCAGCTTTATGCATTTTTTTCAGTTCTTTTTTAAGACAAAAAGAAGCAACCGGCATACCAATAATTGCCTGCAATCCCATTATAAGTGCTGCGTATCCAGCTAAATCAAGACGACCTGACGCAGTTGCCTGTTCAGCAACAATTTGGTATGCAATCAGACCTCCAGCAATTGGAGGTGCTGCACTAAGTGCATATTCTCTACCAAATAAAGCACTTCCTGCTGTAAATGCAAGAACTCCAAGACTCACTAGAGCTACACAACAAACCAAAACAGTTTTCCATTCTGAAAGAAGTGTTTCAAGGTCAATCGTAGTACCCATGTTGACAATGAGCATCGCAACGCCAAAAGCACTAAGTGTGGTCATCAATGTAGAATCAACTGCCAAAGTAGTTGGAACTAATCCGCTCCAAAAAAGGCCTAGTGAAATAATGGCCGCAAAAACCATATAAGAAACATATCCGTGTGTTTTATCTGCTAAAAATTCAGATAAACAGTAAATTAATAAAATAACCGTGAAACAAACTAAAGGGGTCCAACTTAACATAAAAATTCCTCTCTTAACAAAAATTCAAAATAACATGATTTAATATATCAATTTATAGTTGCGATAGATCATCGGCTCAAAAAGACTTATTAAATTTTCAAGGTACATTTTTCTAATACTTGATTTTACAGAAATAAAACATATATCTGTAATGTCACTAATGTCACTTTTCACCAATGACCACCCCCTATTTGATACATAAATGTATTGTTTATGAATTTCAAATTGTTAAACAACATCATTGGACTTCTTGATGTTGTTCCAAATTTGATTTGGTTAAATTATTGCACTTTTACTGTTTATAGTCAACATTTTTTTTATAATATAAAATATAACCATTTTTATATAATCTTACAATTATACGTTAATTTCAAATTATTTTTAGTATAAATAGCACAAAACAATATATTTTATAAATATGAATAAATTATGTCTTTTTGTCATTTTTTACACAATATGTACAAAATTTTATTTATTTTTTGTTTGTTTTTATTGTTAAATCTTAATTGATATAATTTACTATGGAAAAATTTGTATAAATGTATTAAAATACAAATATTATAAATTATCATAGGGAGCGTATCTATGAAGAAACTATGCTTGGTTTGTAGTTATTTAGGGGAAAATGCACTATCTACTCTAAATACAATTATGTCAAAAGATTACGATGTAGTAATTAGATATGAAGAAAATTACAAAGAAAATCCATTCACAGATGAAGAGTTGCGTGAGGCAAGTGTGATATTCGGTAACCCTAGTATTCATACACTCACAAAGTGTGAAAATCTAAAATGGCTTCAGCTAGCATCTGCTGAATATGATGATTTTACTCAAAGTGGTCTAATAAATCCATTAACTACTATACTTACTAATTCACAAGGTGCATACAGTCATGCTATTTCTGAATACATGATTGCAGCGGTTTTTTCTATGACTAAAAAATTGCATTTATACAGAGATAATCAGTTTAATGGATTATGGGACGATCTTGGAAAAGTAAAAACAATTAGTGGAAGTAATGTATTAGTAATTGGAATTAAAGATATTGGAAATTATTTTGCAAAAAAAATGACAGCACTAGGCGCTAATGTTTCTGTTATGAAAAGTAATGAGTTAGGAAATTCAGACTATAATAAAAGTTCTTACTTTTTGGACGAAATAACAAGGCTTTTACCTGAAATGGATATAGTTGCTTTATGCTCATCAAATTCTCAATTAACACAAAACATAATAAACAGCTATACGTTGTCTCTAATGAAAAAGGACAGTATTCTAATAAATGTGGGATCTGGAAACGCAGTAAATAGCGAAAATTTATATGATGCACTTGTAAATAAAAAAATAGGTGGTGCAATTCTTGATGTGACCAATCCAGAACCCCTTCCATCTTATAATCCATTATGGAAATTAAAAAATGTAATGATTACTCCGCATATTGCTGGTGGATTTCATTCTAAAGAAACTATAAGTAATATAGAAAATATTTTTATTGAAAATGCTAAACGATATACAAATGGCATAGAACTTATAAATCGAGTCAATTTCGATACAAAGAATAAAAAATAGTAAAAGTCGCCAATTTATGGCGACTTTTACTATAATATTCATATGTAATTTTATAAGTTTACATTTCTTTAGTTATATAAATAGTTACTATATTATTTTATATAAATTTAGAATTCTAGCTGTTCAAATGAAACTTTTTTATATATTTTCCCATCAAGATTTTTGAATAAAAGTTCGTTATCCTCTAAAATTATGTAACTATGCTCACTATTTTCTTTAGGAATTGAAACAGATCCTGGATTTATATATATATAATCTTCAAAAATTTCGCAGGCTGGTATATGTGTATGACCATTAAGAAGAATATCACCTTTTTTAAGCATCGGAAGATTTTTTAAATTATGTACATGACCATGTGTGATATAAACCATCTTTTCTCTCCAATAAAGAAAAGCATAGTCAGCAAGGATAGGAAATTCTAAAACCATTTGGTCTACTTCTGTATCACAGTTACCACGCACACAAAGAACTTCTTTTTTTATATTATTAAGCATCTCTATAACTTTTTTAGGAGCATATTCTTTTGGCAAATCATTTCTTGGCCCATGATATAATATATCACCAAGTAAGATAAGTTTGTCCGCATTTTCTTTTTTATAACATTCAAGCATTTTTCCACAATAATATGCAGAGCCATGAATATCTGAAGCAATCATTAATTTCATAAATTATCCCCTTTCATATATAATTATAATTTATTATTAATTTAAATAACTTTAACACAGATTTAAATTAAAGTAAAGATTGACAGTTCATTTTTTATGGTTTAAAGTTATTATATAATCTCATTTTATAAGGAGCGACAAATGAATTCAAGTCTTAAAAGTACGATTGAAACGGCATATAATTTATGTGATGCACTAGAAAAAACTAACGCATGGGACCACTCTAACAAATACTCTGCAAGAGAAATTTTTAGAGGTGAATTGTTTCATTTCTTATTAAATTTAAGTTTCACCGACGCAAAATTAACACAATCAGAATCAAAATTTATAAAAGAGTATCTTGGATATGATTATTCTACAAAAGAAATGCGTGAATATGCGGTTGCAAATAATAACAAAGTTTTAAGATTTACAACAAATATTCCTTACTGCTTTAAAGCATTTGTAAAGGCGGATAACATAATTGATAATGTTAATGAGACATCAAAACTCATATTACATCTATATAAAGAATTAGGTACTGAATTCATAAATTGTGACTCGGCAGGTAATTTTAATGAACAATATACATTAAAAAGCTTTTGTGATAGGTTACAAGCATATATTGATGAATCATTTATAAAAAATATAAGCATGACATTTGAAACATTCGATGATAAAACTAAAAAAGTAAGTTTACCTAATGAAGACTATCCATCACAACTAAACGTTTCTAAAGATAAAAATGAAGTTGAAAATCAAGCAGAAACTGAAATTAAAACAGATGAAAAAACACTTGATGAACTTTTAGAAGAATTAAATACATTAGTTGGACTTGAAAAAGTAAAATCTGATGTTAAAAGTCTTATAAATCTCGTAAAAATAAGAACAATTCGTAAAGAAAGAGGAATTGAAAGTCCTGCAATGAGTTTGCATATGGTTTTTTCCGGAAATCCTGGTACTGGTAAAACAACAATTGCACGACTTATATCACAAATCTACAAAGCTATGGGATTGTTATCCAAAGGACATCTAACTGAAGTGGATCGTTCTGGACTTGTAGGTGGATATGTTGGCCAAACTGCGCTAAAAGTACAAAGTGTAATAGAAAAAGCTAAAGGTGGTGTACTTTTTATCGATGAAGCCTACTCTTTAACTGTAAATAGAAGTTCAACAGACTACGGTTTTGAAGCAGTTGACACGCTTCTTAAATATATGGAGGATCATCGTGATGATCTAATTGTTATTGTTGCCGGATATCCTGAACCAATGGATGAATTCCTAAATTCAAACCCAGGACTTAAATCAAGATTTAATAAATTCATATACTTCGAAGATTATACACCAAAAGAACTTATAGATATTCTTAAATTAAGAGCAAAAAAATCTAGTTTAGTCTTAAGTGAGGATGCTGAAAAATATTCACTTGATTTCTTCAATAAGCGCTGTGAAAACAAACCAGAAAATTATGCTAATGCAAGAGATGTAAGAAACTATTTTGAAAAAGCACTTGTAAATCAAGCTGATAGATTAACAAAACTAGATAATATAACAGATGAACAACTTTCTAAAATTGAACTTGAAGATGTAAATACAATAATTCTATAAAATAAATTCCTGCACATTTTGTGCAGGAATTTATTTTATCTTTTATAAACCATCTCGTCTCTTAAAATTGTATATTCAACTTTTAATTCATTAAGCTTTTCTTTTGGATAAAGTAATGGGTTTTCATTCAAAATAACAAAACTAGCATCTTTACCAGGTTCAATAGAACCTTTTCGGTTCTCTTCTCCATACTGATATGCTGCATTTATAGTAACGGATTTAATCGCATCATAAACAGTAACAGCTTCAGATAGATCAAGCTGAACACCATTTTTGGTTTTTCTATTCACTGCACACCAAATTGTTTTTATCATGTCAGGAGGTAGTACTGGTGAATCTTGATGGAATGTGGTTATTATATCATTTTTAATTGCACTATTTACAGCACTAATTTTCATGGCTCTTTCTCCGAAATTCTCAAGGTGAACATCACCCCATTGCCATGTATGTCCAACGAAAAAAGAAATAATCATATCCAACCGTTTAATCTGAGGCATCTGTTCTTCAGTTGTAAGTTGCCCATGAATTATAACTGGACGATAATTTTCTTTTGTATTCAAAATTTCATCAGCTTTTTCATAACTTTCAATAAATTGCTGTGCGGCAGCATCTCCATTGCAGTGACAAATAAGCTGTTGCTTGTCTTTCAAAGCAGTTACAATATAATCAGTTACCTGCTCATCATTATAAATAGGATATCCTCTGTATTCTTTTTCTCCTTCATAAGGTTCTAGCATCCATGCTGTTCGTCCCTGAGGTGAGCCATCAAGGAATAATTTATATCCTCCAATTTTAAGATTATTTATATATTCTTTATTATAATCTAGATTATTTCTAAGAATATTTTGACAATGATTTATATCAATATAGCAAACAACATCCGCTTTAATCTTCTTATCATCAGAAAGTTTTTTAAGCAAGGCCCATTCTTTATCTCCTGTAAATCCATCCTGTATTGTGGTTATGCCATACTTAAAATATTCATTCTGTGTTATTCTAAAATATTCGCACATATCATTATAGTCAGGTGCTTTAGCTTTTGTAGCAACAGATGTAAAAGCAGTTTCTTCTAGGTAACCAGTCAGCTTACCGTTTTTATCTCTGCCATATATACCACCTTTTGGATTTGGCGTATCTTCGTTAATGCCAAAAAACTTTAGCGCTTTGGTGTTACACACACCCATATGTCCGCTAGCGTGTGCAATCATTATTGGGTATTCTGTAGTTACTTTTTCAAGATCTTCTTTAGTAGGGTGTTTTTTATTTTGAAAATTATTATGATCATATCCGAAGCCTAAAATAAAATCATCTTTTTCAAGTTTCTTATTATTTTTAAATTTTTCAAGTAATTCTACAATTTCATCTATACTTTTTGCTTCAGAAAGATTACAAGTTGCCATTGAGTTCGCATAAGAAGTTATATGACTATGGGCATCTAAAAAAGCTGGAAGCATTGTTTTTCCTTCAAGATCAAATAACTTTACATCTCGTGATATAAGTTTATCTTTTTCACCCATGGCAATGATTTTTCCATTTTCACAAAGAACTGCTTCTGGCATTGGATAATTAGCCATAGTTATGATATTACCATTATAATAAAGTGTCTTCATATTTTTCTCCGTTCATTAGTTTTTCAATATAATTGTTATTTTAATACTAATTTATGGCAAAAAAAAGAAAATATAGTAAAAATATTATATTTCTAAAAAAATAATGATTATTTACTCCTATACAAACTAAAATATTTTAAAATATTAAGTTAAATGACAAATAAAAAATGACAGGACATAAGTCTTGTCATTTTAATATCAACCTATTCATTACAAGTTATTTTAAAACTTATATTTATTTGATAAAATCAAGAATTTGTGCTTTTGGTCTAAAACCTACTGTACGTTTTACTTCTTGACCATCTTTAAAAAGAATAAGTGTAGGGATACTCATAACCTGATATTTGATTGCAATTTCCTGTTCAGCATCTACATCAAGTTTAGCCACAACATACTCATCTTTAAGTTCTTCGGACAATTCTTCGATAATTGGTCCAACCATTTTACATGGTCCACACCATGTTGCCCAAAAGTCAACCAAAACTGGTTTGTCTCCGTTGATTATAGATTCGAAATTTTCTTTTGTAAGTGCGATACTCATATTTAATACCTCCAAAATACTTTTTTATTTATTATGCCCATATAATAACATATTTATTTTTTGTTTACTGTGATTTAATCACCCATATTAAAGCCTTTCCATTAATTTCTTTTTATCAATAATCTCTATTTCTTTTCTGGAAACTTTTACAATACCTTCATTTTCAAAATACTTGAGCATTCTAGAAACAACTTCTCTAGCACTACCTAGATATTTTGCAATTTCCATATGAGAATATCGAATAATGGGGCCATTTTTTATAAGCTCTTCATAAAGAAAAATAGCTAGTCTTCTGTCAAAACTGAAAAATAAAATTTGTTGCATCGTCCACATAACATCAGAAAATCTTATAGCTTTCATCTTATTAGAAAAGTTTTCAATATATATATTGTTTTTAATCATTTTTGAAAAAGCAAAAGCATTTAAGACAACTACTTCACTTAATTCCTCAGCGTCTACATAAGCATCAAAAGTTATTTCAGTCAATACACATGATGCTGATAATATGCAAACTTCACCAGGTAAAACTCTGTATAAAGTTACCTCTTTTCCTTCTTCGCTCATTATGTATACTCTTAAACAGCCAGACTTTACAAATAAAACTCCAACGCACCGTGCATCTGCACTATGAATATTTTGGCCTGGATGATATGACATAATATCTGTGTTTTGACACACAAATATTTTTTCTTCATCACTTAAATGACTCCAAAAATCATCATATTTAGATAAAAATTCCATTTTTTCCTTTGTATCCATATAAATTCCTCTATTAAATGATTTTATATAGTATTTATTATACAACTTTGATTACATTTTTTAAAGTGATTTTGCAAATAATACATCAAAATATCAAATATTAAATATCATATAAAATAAAAATACTATCATATAAATCTTATTAATATTACGATACAATTATTTATTGTGACATAATTTTAAGAATAAAAACATGTGAATTATTTGTGAAAAAGATATTTTAATTATATAATTCGTTTGACAAATTATATAATTAGTATTACAATATTATTCGAAAGGAGATGAGTTCAAATGAGTAAATCAGTATATAGTATTGTATTAGATGATGATGTTGTTTCTATTATTGATATATTAGCTGCAAAACAAGGAACCAGCCGTTCAAATATGATAAATAGAATTTTAGCGCAACACACTAGTTTGCCTACAGCTGAAACTATGCTAAGTGATGTTTATCATTCTATGGATGAATTTTTAAGTGAAAACTCTTCTTTAGCTTTACAGCTTTTAGGTAATGGCTCAATAATAAATATGCGTTCAGCATTACAATACAAATATAACCCAAGCATTAAATATACTGTGGAAATTTATGAAAAGGGAGATTATATTGGTCAACTAAAAATATCTATGCGAAGTCAAAATAAACAATTGATAAATATTTTAGATAGTTTTTTTTACCTATGGGCAAAACTAGAAATGTCATTTGCGCAAATTTCTGAAGATGAATTTTCTTTTAATGATGGTAAATATCGACGATATCTCCGAGCTTATGATTGTAACGATTATTCCAATTATGGGAATGATATTGCTCAGTATATTGATTTATTAGATAAATGTCTTAAAGAATACTTTAACTTTTATCCAATTTCTACTAATGTTGCAAATCAAAATGTAAAAAGATTATATGCCAATAATATTACTAAAAATATAATAAGATTATAAGGAGGTTAATTTTATGAACACAAATAAGCTTACTCAAAAATCTATGGAAGCTTTACAAAATGCTCAAAATATTGCAATAGAGTATTCAAATCAAACTCTTCAACCAGAGCATCTTCTTTTGGCTTTAATTAGTCAAGAAGACAGTTTGAATGCTCAATTATTTCAAAAAATGAATGTAAATGTAAACAGCTTTACATCAAATCTTACCACAAAAATAAGCCAATTACCTAAAGTAAGTGGCAGTCGTGAAGCTGATAAGATATATATTTCTCAACAAGCCGATCAGGCTCTTAATTCTGCTCAGCAAACCGCACGGCAGATGAAAGACGAATATGTTTCTGTAGAACATTTAATGCTTGGTATAATTGATACAGCAAGCGGAAACATAAAAGAACTATTTAGAATCTTCAATATTGACAGAAATAAATTTCTTACAGTACTTCAAGAGGTTAGAGGTAATACAAGAGTTACAACAGATAATCCAGAGAGCACTTACGACGTACTCAGCAAATATGGACAAGATCTTGTTGCTCTTGCAAAAGCTCAAAAACTTGATCCTGTCATCGGTCGTGACAGTGAAATAAGAAATGTTATAAGAATTCTTTCACGCAAAACTAAAAACAATCCAGTCCTTATAGGTGAACCTGGTGTAGGTAAAACTGCTATAGCAGAAGGGTTAGCAATTCGTATTGTTCGCGGTGATGTACCTGCAAATCTTAAAGACAGAAAAATATTCAGCCTAGATATGGGGGCACTTGTTGCTGGTGCAAAATATCGTGGTGAATTTGAAGAAAGACTTAAGAGTGTTTTAGCTGAGGTTAAGAAGAGCGAAGGCCAAATTATTCTTTTCATTGATGAATTACACACGATAGTTGGCGCTGGTAAAACTGATGGTGCTATGGATGCAGGAAATATATTAAAGCCTATGCTTGCTCGTGGCGAACTGCATTGTATAGGCGCAACTACACTTGATGAATACAGAAAGTATATAGAAAAAGATCCTGCTCTTGAAAGACGTTTTCAACCTGTTATGGTTGATGAGCCTACTGTTGAAGATACAATTTCAATTCTTCGTGGACTTAAAGAAAGATATGAAGTATTCCACGGAGTAAAAATTCATGATAGCGCACTGATTGCTGCTGCTACCCTTTCTAACAGATATATATCTGATAGATTTTTACCAGATAAGGCTATTGACTTAGTTGATGAAGCTTGTGCAATGATTAAAACCGAAATGGATTCATCCCCTGCTGAAATGGACGACTTACAAAGAAAAATTATGCAGTTAGAAATTGAAGAGGCTGCTCTTAAAAAAGAAACTGATAATCTTTCTAAAGAAAGACTTGAGGATTTACAGAAAGAACTTGCAGAGATGCGTGATGAATATTCTTCAATGAAAGCAAAATGGGATAACGAAAAAAGTGCTATTACAAAAGTCCAAAAACTTCGTGAAGAAATTGAAACTGTAAATGCTCAAATGGAAAAAGCTGAAAGAGAGTATGATCTTAATAAGGCTGCTGAACTAAAATATGGAAAACTTCCAGAATTACAAAAACAGTTGCAAGAACAAGAAAAATTGGCTGAAGAAGCAAAAGACTCTTCCCTTCTTAGAGATAAAGTAAATGAAGAAGAAATATCAAAAATTATTTCAAGATGGACAGGTATACCTGTATCAAAACTTATGGAAAGTGATAGAGAAAAACTTCTTAATTTGGAAGGTATCCTTCACAAACGAGTTATTGGTCAAGATGAGGCTGTTACAAAAGTAAGTGAAGCTATATTAAGATCTCGTGCAGGCATTCGGGATGAAAAGCGTCCTATAGGTTCTTTTCTCTTCCTTGGACCTACTGGTGTTGGTAAAACAGAACTTGCCAAAGCTCTGGCAGAAAGCCTATTTGACGATGAAAAGAATATAATTCGTATTGATATGAGTGAATATATGGAGAAATATTCTGTAAGCCGTTTAATTGGTGCACCTCCAGGATATGTTGGATATGAAGAAGGTGGACAGCTCACTGAAGCAGTAAGAAGAAAACCTTATTCTGTTGTCCTCTTTGACGAAATAGAAAAAGCTCATCCAGATGTATTCAATGTTCTTTTACAAGTTCTTGATGATGGTAGAGTTACAGATAGCCAGGGTCGAACTGTTGATTTTAAAAACACAATTATTATTCTCACTTCTAATTTAGGTTCTAATTTTATTCTTGATGGTATTGAAAATGGCGAAATTTCTCAATCAGCAAAGGATAGCGTAAATAGCCTTCTTAAAACTTCTTTTAGACCTGAATTTTTGAATCGTCTTGATGAAATTGTATTCTATAAGCCATTGAGTAAATCTGAAATTAGTGGGGTTGTAAAACTTCTTCTTGAAAATCTAAAATCTCGTTTAAGTGAAAAGCATCTTGGACTTGAAATTACTCCTGCCGCTGAAAGCTTTATCATTGAAAATGGTTACGACCCTATTTATGGGGCAAGACCACTAAAAAGATTCATCCAACGGAAAGTGGAGACTCTTGTTGCAAAACGGATTATATCTACAGATCCTAAACCAGGTACTATTTTCACAGTTGATTGCGATGGTGAAAAACTTATATTAAATTAAAATATTAAAATAAATCACCCGGAATTTTCCATGAATTCCGGGTGATTTTTATAAAGTCATAAAGATATCATAACTATGCCATTTAACCAAACATCATTTCAGGATGATTCTTCCATTCTTTTGTCACATTATGCTTTAAGAAAATATCATTAACCTTTTTATCTAATTCTGATAATTTTTCTTTTGAATAGAGTGACATATCTAAGTCGTATGCACCTTCTGGCTCACTAAATCCTGTTATGATACGTTTTAAATCTTCGCCAGAATCATCAAAAGCCTCATTGGCTTCAGCCATAATAACTTCCCAATTCATTGAAAAATAATCTTTTTGTATTGGTGTCATGCTTTTCATAAATTCTTCTACATATATTACAGTTTCTTCTTTGTTAGATAGAACTAACATATCAACTGTAGCACATGCTTTTTGAAAAGATGATCCAGCTGTTCCGTACTCGATATTATTCATATCGGAAATCTTATCAAAAGGTTCTGGCATATTATCTTTTGAATATCCCCAATCCTCCAAAGAAGTTCCATTATAATCAACGATAGATTCAACTATCTCATTACTATTACTTTCAGTGTCTTTCGATTCCGATTCAATTTTTGAAGTTGTAGAATTAGGCTTAACTATTGAATTTTTTGATACTGAATTTGAATTTGGATCTTGTGTATTTTCTCTGTTTTTGGCAAATACAATTAAAGATGCAAATACTGCTAGAAGAACCAACATTAAACTTACTTTTTTCATAAACAGTCCACCTTTCAAAAATTAATATATACTCTTTAATTATAATATACAAAAAGCTTATATTTTTGTCAATGAATCTATCTATATAGCTATGTAAATGTAAACTATTAGCAGTAAGCTTATTGTTTCATTTTTTTCAATCTACATTTAAGACTCATATACAAAATATGGATCTATGTTTATTCCATTTTCTATAATTTCAAAGTGCAAATGTGGACCTGTAGAATTACCTGTTGAACCTACAGATGCGATTAGTTCGCCTTTTTCAACTGTATCCCCTTCTTTTACAAATAAATCCTTACAATGCGCATATAATGTTTTATAGTTTCCGTTATGCTCTATTGTTATGTAATTTCCATTTCCTGATGTACCATATGAAGATATAATAACTGTTCCACTTTCAGCAGCACAAATATTGGTTCCTATTGGGGCACTTATATCTATGCCATAATGTTTCGATGCAGCACTAAAGCCTCTATTAAAGAAAGCCCCATTCGTATTAACTGGTTGTATAAATTGAAGTTCCAAATTGTCTAAAGCTTTATCAGTAACATCTACTATTATAGATTCTTCAGGTTCTTCTATATTGTTTTCATCTTCAGTTGTTTCTGTTACTGTAGGTTCTGTGCTAGGTTCTGCAACATTTTTTTCAGTCGCAAAAGCTGTTACACAAGATAAAATAATTACAGAAACCATGAACACACTCATAAGTTTTTTAGGTTCTTTAAAATTTAATATATTTTTTATTCGCATACTACAATTGTCCTCCCCGAATAAAACTAAGTTCAAGTTTTGTGGCCTTGTCTTTATTGAAAAATTTAATAATGTTTTCGCATACCCCTTTCTATATTGATTGTCTTTATTCTTTACTACCATTTCGTCACAAGACATTTCCATATCTTTTTCCATTAGATAATATGTAAACCATACTAATGGATTAAACCAATGAACTATACACACAAACAAGTATATAGGTTTTATCAGATAGTCCTTTCTTTTTATATGGAATTCTTCATGACTCAATACATATTGTTCATCGCTTTCAGATATATCAAATGGTAGATATATTTTAGGATTTAGAAAGCCTAGTACAAATGGCATATGTATTTCATCACAATAGTAAATATTTTTTTCTTTTTTAATCGCAAATCTCACATTATCATAAATATCTTTTAGATTTATGATTTGGAAAGATAAAAGGATTAATATACCTAAAATCCATATATTCCATATTTGAAATCCTATCTCGTTTTTATTTACGATTATTTTATTTTCATTTTGCAGTATAATCTGGCTTTCCTCTTCTTGTTCGAAAATGATACGATCATCTGTATTATCCATAAGAAACTTTTCAGCTCCTTTATACAAACTAACGGTATTTACAGATGATTGCGAAGGCAAAATCGGAATCTCAAAAGGAACAATAATTTTCAAAAGAACCACTAACCATAATACGTACATATATTTTTTAGGAATTTTTTTAAGCAAAAAATGTAATGATATAACAATTAACATCAAAACTGATGCTGAAAGCGACATTCGTAATATCATAATAAACAATTTATTCATACTATATTCACCTATCACTCACTGTAGCTATCAATAAGTTGCTTAAGATATTCCGCTTGTTCTTTTGTTATCTTATGGTTTCCCATAAATGAGGCTATAAATTTTGGTAAAGAACCATCAAACGAAGTATCTATAAGTTTATTTGATTGATATTCATCAACTTGATTTCTAGATATTAAAGATGTAACTATTCCCTTATTGTTTTCAATAAAACCTTTTTCGGAAAGTCTTTTTATCATAGTATATGTCGTTGATTTCTTCCAATCAAAAATATCCTTACATTCATCAACCAACTTCGAAGATGTTATTTCTCCGTTATCCCAAATAATTTTGAGAAAGCGATATTCACTTTCGGTAATTTTATATTCTGTCATGACAATCTCCTTTTAGTCTACTCTTGTAGACTGTATATAGTCTACACCTGTAGACTGATTTTGTCAATAGCAATATTTTTTTAAATAAAAAAGCGAAAGGCTTAAAATAAACCTTTCGCTTTTTAATTACAAAAATGTATCTTTAATAATATATAAAATTATTCTTTTCAACAATCTATATTTCTATAATATAAAAAATAAAAGAACCTACTCAATGAGTAGGTTCTTGGTGCCGCTAACCGGACTTGAACCGGTACGGTATCGCTACCGAGGGATTTTAAGTCCCTTGTGTCTGCCTATTCCACCATAGCGGCCTAAGTGGTACTTACATATAATACAATAATACTGCTCATATGTCAATACATTTTTTATTTAAATATTATTTATTTGTATTTTATTCCACTAAAATTTTTTCTACCATAGGAAGATTCTTGTTTTTTATGATTGACCACATTCTTATAGTAAAAATAACAATCAAAGCAATTACTATACTTGGCAACTCTCCTAAATATTTTGGACAATAATAATAAATTAATGCTCCTGGTATAGATGCAGTAGCATAAATTTCCTTACATAGAATAATAGGCTTTCTATTAACCATTATATCTCTCAAAAGTCCTCCACCAACAGCAGAAAGAACACCGCAGAAACAAACTAAAAATACATTTTCCTCATACCCACAATTCATTGCAACTTGCATGCCAACAACAGTAAAAATCGCAAGGCCTACTGCATCTAGGGTATTTATAATAAACAAAATCTTTTCTCGATTTGATGATGTAACTAAAGATTCGTAACAGAATATCGTTAGGAAAGCGACCACTACAGCCATAATTATATAAACTGGGTTTCTAAAAAGAGATGGTGGCGTATTATCAATAATAACATCACGTGTCATACCACCGCCACAAGCTGTAGTACAAGCCATAAGAACTATCCCAAGCCAATCCAAATCATGATTAATTGCCACATATGCGCCAGAAAATGCAAATGTAACTGTGCCAATAACTTCAAGAAAAAAAGTCATTTTTATATCCTCATTTCACTTTATTAGATATTAAATAGATGTAAAAATTATATTACCATTTTAAAATTAAGTAGTCAATATTTTGTAAAATAATAAAAAATTATTGTATATTTTGTTAAATAAACAAGTATTTATTTTGTATAAAAAATATGTTATTATATTCATGATAACTTTTATTTATGGAGGGTATAATGAACAAAACACCTATTATTATTGATGTTGACACTGGTATTGATGATGCTGTTTCCATTGTAGTTGCATTACAATCCGATAAACTAGATATTCGTGGTATTACCACGGTGGCAGGAAACCAGACCATTGAAAAAACAACTAGAAATACACTTGACATTGTCGAATATTTCGGAAGAGATGATATTCCTGTAGCCAAAGGTTATTCTAAGCCACTTGTAAGAGACCAAATTATAGCAGCTTATGCACATGGAGAATCTGGTCTTGGAACTGCAAAACTTCCTACTGCAAAAAAGCAACCTCATGATCTTGATGCTGTAAGCTTTATGAAAAAAACATTAGAAGAAAGTAATGATAAAATAACACTTGTTCCTACTGGACCTTTAACTAATATTGCTATCTTACTTCTTTCATACCCTCATATCAAAGACAAAATAGAAAAAATTGTTCTTATGGGCGGCGGTGCATATGAAGGTAATTCCACCTCAACTGCCGAATTTAATATATTTGCTGATCCAGAATCTGCAAATATTGTATTTTCTAGCGGTGTAAAAATTGTTATGTGTGGACTCGACGTTACGATGAAAGCTATTGTAACATATAATGAAATTAAAAATATTATGGCTACGGGTACAAAAGCTGGTGAATTCTGTGGTGAAGCATTTAAGTTTTATTATGATATGTATAAAAAAGGTTCAAGAATAGATGGATGTGCTGTTCATGATGCTGTAACGATGGCCTATCTTATTAAGCCAGAAATTATTACTGCAAAACCTGCAAACGTAAAAATTGATATTGATGGTAAAAATTCCTATGCTTGTACAGCAACTGATTTTCGCCCTTGGAGAGATATATCTAAAGATAATGCATTGGTTTGTCTTGATATTGATAGAGAAGCATTTGTAGATATTATTCTTGATGCTTGTAAAAACTACAAATAGGAGGTTCAATATGTTAAAAAGACCAATAATTATAGATACTGATCCTGGTGTTGATGATACAATCGCTATTATGCTTGCAAAATCACATCCAGAACTTGATATCAAAGCAATAACACCAGTTACTGGTAATGTTCCATACAGTTCGACAAGTCAAAATGCTCTTCGTCTTGCAAAATATCTCAATATAGATTGTAAAGTAGCTATAGGCGCAGATAAGCCTCTATTTATAGAGAGCAAAACTGCTGGAGATATTCATGGTGAAGGTGGTCTTGGTGGTTACATTCTACCCTCTTCAGATAAAGATTTTGAGGGATATGCTTGGGATGTAATAAAAGAAGAAGCAATAAAAGCTAATGGTGAACTCGAAATCATAACTCTTGGGCCTCTCACTAATATTGCAATAACATTTTTGAGATACCCTGAAATTAAACCTCTGATAAAAAGAATAGTTTGTATGGGTGGTTCTACATATGCGGGAAATATGAATGCATATGCTGAATTTAATATTTGGGTTGACCCTGATGCTTGCGATATCGTTTTTAACTCAGGTGTTCCAATCACTATGTGTGGACTTGATGGAACTGAATATGCATATTTAACGATTGATGAACTTAAAGGATACATAGGTAAAAATACAAAAATTAAGGACTTATTTGATCATATTTTTAATTTTTTTATAGAACGAAGAACAGCTTCAACCGATGACGATAAATTACAAGTTATATATGATGCCATAACAATGGCATATTTTATTAATCCTAATATAGGTAAAACAAAAAAGTATAGGGTTGATGTAGAAACTAAAGGATCATTGTGTGCAGGAAGAACTATCGTTGATCTATTTAATAAGACCAAAAAAGAGCCGAATGTTGATGTTTTATTATGGAGTGACCGAGATTTATTCAAAGATATGCTTAATAAAATGCTTGATTTTTACAAATAAAACATTTTTAGCCACCTTTCATAATCTAAGGTGGCTAATTGATTAATAACATTATTATAGAAAGAGAGATAATATAATGGAAAAACAAAAATTTTTACCAAATTTAACTGGCAAAAATATGCTTCTAGGCTTTCAGCATGTTTTCGCAATGTTTGGTGCAACTGTTCTTGTACCTCTTATCACAGGCTTAAATGTTTCCACAACACTTCTTGCTGCAGGTGCTGGTACACTTTTATTTCATTTTATCACTAAAGGAAAAGTTCCAGCATTTCTTGGCTCTTCATTCGCTTTCCTTGGCGGATTTGCTGTTGTAGCTCCTAAGCTTTTAGACACTACTACTGGAGAATATACAATTCCTAATACAGAAATGCTTCCTTACGCATGCGGAGGGGTTGTATTTGCTGGTTTTATGTATGTACTCTTAGCTTTTTGTGTAAAAGCTTTCGGCGTAAAAAAAGTTATGAAATTTTTTCCTCCTGTTGTTACAGGACCTATTATAATTTCTATCGGTCTGATTCTTGCACCAAGTGCAATTACAAACGCCTCTTCCAACTGGATTTTATCTATAACAGCTTTATCCATAATTATTATTTGCAATATTTGGGGCAAAGGTATGATTAAAATTATTCCTATTCTACTCAGTGTTGTATGTACTTATATTCTTGCCCTAGTTTGTGGTTGGGTTGATTTTTCTGCTGTGCAACAAGCCGCTTGGATTGGTTCACCTATTTCACAGGCTTCAATGGCTAAATTCGATATAAGTGCTATTATTACTATAATGCCTATTGCCCTAGCTTCCATGATGGAACATATAGGAGATATCGCAGCAATTAGTGCAACAACTGGCGAAAACTATATTGAAGATCCAGGTCTTCATCGCACCCTGCTAGGAGATGGCATAGCAACGTCTTTCGCTGGTCTCATAGGTGGTCCTGCAAACACTACGTATGGTGAAAATACAGGTGTCCTCGCTCTTACAAAAGTTTATGACCCTTCAGTTGTTCGTCTCGCTGCTGCGATTGCAGTTATCCTTTCTATTATTCCAAAATTTGATGCCATTGTAAATACCATTCCCCCAGCTATTATCGGCGGTGTTTCACTTATCCTTTATGGTATGATTAGTGCTGTAGGTGTAAGAAATGTTGTCGAAAATAAAATTGATTTTTCGAATAGCCGTAACCTTATTATTGCAGCTGTTATACTTGTCAGCGCCTTAGGTTTTAACAGTACCGGTGGCCTTACATTTAAAATTTTAGGTGCTTCAGTAACACTTTCTGGACTTGCTATTGCAGCTATTCTAGGCATTTTCCTTAATGCTATCCTTCCCGGAAATGATTATAATATGTAATAGAAATGCCAAATTTTAAATTTTATTTATACAATAAATAACCCATAAGTATCATGTTAACAAAATCCCCACTCAGATTAAAGCTGAGTGGGGATTTTTCTAGTACATTTAAAATATTTATTTAAAATATTTTATTATTTTATAGAATATTTTTCACAAAAACTACAATAATATTACACACTAGTGCATTGACAAATTTAGACTTAAGTATTAGTCTTTTATATAGTGTTTCGCCATCTTTATAAAAAGGTGGTTTTATTTATTTTACAAGTATAAATGAGGTGAAAAAATATGAATGACAATCAGACACAAAGTCTTGGCAATGTGCCAGTCGGTAAACTTCTTTTCAAACTTGCCGCACCTGCTATTGCCGCACAAATTGTAAATCTTTTATATAACCTTGTTGACCGCATGTATATAGGTCATATGAAAGGTGTTGGAAAACTTGCACTTACAGGTGTAGGTGTATGCTTGCCACTTATTATAATTATATCTGCTTTTGCAGCTTTGGTAGCCATGGGAGCAGCTCCAAGAGCTTCAATTTTCCTTGGCGAAGGCAATAAAGAAAAAGCTGAAAAAACATTGGGAAATAGTTTTAGCTTACTTATTATTGTTTCAATTATTATTACTCTTATATTTAGTTTTTTTGCTAAAGACATTCTTCCAATGTTTGGTGCCAGCGAGAATACTATAGATTTTGCCATGCAATATATGAGAATATATAGTTTAGGTACAATTTTTGTGCAACTCACGCTTGGCCTTAACTCTTTTATAAGTGCTCAAGGTTTTGCAAAAACTAGTATGCTTACCGTTATCATAGGTGCTGTATGTAATATTATACTTGACCCTATTTTTATTTTTGGATTTAATATGGGTGTTAAAGGTGCAGCCGTTGCTACAATTATATCACAAGCTATCTCTATGATATGGATATTAAAGTTTTTAACAAGCAATAAGACAAATATAAAAATTAGAAAAGAAAATCTTCGTCTTGAAAAAGAAATTATACTCCCTTCCATTGCGCTTGGACTTTCACCTTTCATTATGCAATCCACTGAAAGTCTTATAGCTGTTTGTTTCAATTCCTCTCTTTTGAAGTATGGGGGAGATATTGCTGTCGGAAGTATGACGATTTTAACAAGTGTAATGCAATTAGCCATGTTACCGTTACAAGGGCTTTCTCAAGGTAGTCAACCAATTATCAGCTATAACTATGGTGCAGGCAATTCCGAAAGAGTCAAAAAAACATTCAAATTGCTACTAATATCATCTATGTTATTCGCTGTTACTTTATGGGCATTAATAATGAGTTTCCCTCATTTCTTTATTCAGTTATTCAATAATGATTTGGAACTTGTAGAGTTTGCAAGCAATGCATTAAGACTTTATATGGCAGTTGGTTGCTTATTTGGATTGCAAATTCCTTGCCAACAAACATTTATCGCTCTTGGAAATGCAAAATCAAGTCTTTTTCTAGCTATATTAAGAAAAATTATTCTATTGGTTCCACTAATTTATATAATGCCAATGATTTTACCAAATAAAACTAATGCTGTATTCTTAGCTGAACCAGTAGCTGATTTTATAGCTGTTATTTGTACCGTTGTTCTTTTTACGCACCAATTTAGCCGAACAATAAATCAAATGGAATACAATAAATAATCTATTTCATCTTGTATAAGAAATAAAAAACTGATTTCATCACAATGGTATGCCCCATAATGAGGTTTTAACTAGAGCAGCAGGTATCGGAATATTCCGACACCTGCTGCTTATTTATGCAAATTTCTATACCCGTTTCCTTTCTAACTGTGAATTTTGATTTCCTTAGTGTTAGAAATATTTGAATAAGTTGTACTCTCCCACTTATTCTCAATCTGCCATGTATGAGATGTAGATTTGCATATCATGAAATCTAAATGACGCTTATTTATCTTTTCAATCTTTATAAAATACGGTTACCCACAGTAGAGTAAGACCAGCAATTCCAACTCCCAGCCATAGGCCATCACTTCTCAGAATGCTACTTTCCGGTAATTTGGGCAGTACGGCATAGCCAATCATAACGCTGAGTACAAGTGCCAATGTACCTATAAAAATAACGACACTTCTGCGTTTTAATGCTGTTCTCTTTTCAACCTCAGCATAATCTACAACTTTTCGTAAGGTATCGTTCGTTTTATTATCCACACTCTCACTTTTTCTTTTACCGTCAATGATTTCCCTGATGTCCACATCATAATAATCTGCTAACTCCACCAAAATACCCAGCTCCGGCATGGTATTCCTGTTTTCCCAACGGGATACACTTCGTGAAGATACGTGAAACATCTCAGCCAACTGCTCATGGGTTAACCCTTTTTCCTTGCGTAATTCTCTCAGAAACCCACCAATTTTAATTTGATCTATCATACTTATTTCTCCTTTTGCCTCGCTATTATCACAAAATAGGCATGGGAAAACCAGGTCATATAGTGAGAAATCA
>JAHHTS010000038.1 GCA_020024475.1 Oscillospiraceae bacterium | reverse complement strand
TATTATTTCAGAATATAATGTGAATTTTTTATTACATATTAATAAATGTTAGTAAATCAATACTCGCTTGCTTACATATATTTATTTTGTTTTTACTATTTTTATATTTTTAGTGAGATAATATTAATTGATGAATATAACTTTATAAAGATGTATTGACTTAATTTCTTAATTTAATTTGGAGTTATCATTTAAGATTTTGTTAATCAAAAATGATTTTATTTGTATATAATTCATCATATCGTTTACTACAAGTTGTACTAGTATGTTCTTTTTGAAAATATTACTGACATTATTTAGTATGATTGCAATAAATCTTGAAATTGTATGTTAGTTAATGCTTTATGAAATCTAATTATTTCTATGTAAATCGTAATTTTAAATTAGTGACTATACTATCAATTGCTCTTAATATTCTTCTATTTTTAAAACTAATACATATAATTATACATAAAAAAGTAGACACAAAGGTGCCTACTTTTTTAAAATTCAGATATTCAAGCAAAGTTTGATTATATTCCGTATTCTATATGTACAATTTTTTTATTTTCTTTATAAACTCTTGGAACGCGCTTTGTTAAACCACACATTATTTCATATGGAATAGTGTAAACTTTATTTGCAACATTTTCAATACTGTTTTCTCCATCACCACCAAAAACAAGCACCTCATCACCAACACTAACATTGCTCCCTGTAACATCAATCATAAGTTGGTCCATGCAAATGTTTCCGATAATAGGATAGTAACTATCTCCGATTTTAACTTTATGTCCTACAAAAGATAAAAGACGAGGCACACCATCTGCGTACCCGCAAGCTAAAGTTGCAACAGTTGTGTCTTTTTCTGCAGTATAATGTAGCCCATAACTGATTTTTCTTCCTGCTTTTATTATTTTTACATGTGTAACAATAGTTTTTAGCTCCATTGCTTTTTTTAGTCCAGGAAGAATAACCTCATCTGACGGATTGGTACCATATAAAATTATGCCTGCACGCATCGTGTTATAAGGACCATTGAGCTTTCTGGCAATACCAGCAGAGTTTTGACCATGAAGAATTTTTAAATCGAATCCCCAGCTTTTCATAAGTTTTGCAGTTTCATCGAATAAATCAATCCGGTTTTGTGTGTAAATCAAAGATTCTGCATCAACAGCATCAGCAGCAGGAAAGTGACTGAACATTCCGGTAAATTTAAGGTTAGGTATATTCAAAAGTTTTTTAATCTCACCTTGTGCATTCTCTTTGTTGCTTATAAGATCAAAACCAATTCTCCCCATACCAGTATCAAGTTTTACATGACAATCGATAGGGTATAATGCATATTTACTTAAATTTTCAGCATATTCAAGACTAAAAACTGTTTGTGTAAGATTATTTTTGAATAAGTCGTAAGCTTTGTCAGGCTCAGTATATCCAAGAATTAGAATAGGCTTTGTGATACCTGCATTTCTCAACTCCATAGCTTCATAAAAAGATGAAACAGCTAAACCAAAAGTATCAAGTTCGCTATAAATTTTCGCAATATATTTCGCACCATGACCATATGCATCAGCTTTAACAACAGTGTAAAAAGGTCGTCCGAACGTATCTTTTATGAGATTGTAATTGCTTTTTATGGCATCAATGTTAATTTCAGCCCAACAGTGTTTTTCTCGCAGCTCCATATTTTTCTCCTTCTATTTATCGCTTTTTATTCCCCATCCGTCTAAGTCCTTTTTTTGAAAAGCATTCAGGCTCTTAGCTCTAAATGATGGATCATTTTTACATTTTTCTATTACAAAATTTTTCATATTTTGCCTATTTGAAACTCCATCCATAGGGCATATAGATTTTACGATAGGAATTTTTAACTCATTTACAGCTTTGATAACATCAGATTCACAAGCTAGAACAAGTGGTCTTATCATTGTTACATCTTTTCTAGAAAGATAGGTGACAGGTGAAAAAGTTCCTATTCTTCCTTCGTTCCAAAGATTCATATAGAATGTTTCTATTGCATCATCAAGATGGTGACCTAATGCAATTTTGTTGCAATTAAGTTCTTTAGCAATATCATGTAAAGCCCCTCTACGCATCCTAGCACAAAGAGAACAGGGATTGGACTCCTTTCTTTCATCAAAAATTATAGGTCCTATTTCGGTACGCTTTACAACATATTCAATATCATTTTCACTGAACATTTTTTGTAAGGATGAATAATCAGTGTCTTTGGAGAAAAATCGTGGGTCTAGAGTTACAGCTACAATGGAAAAATCAATACCTATATATCTGCGAAGACTAGAAAGAGCGAGTACAAGTGCAACACTATCTTTACCACCTGAAACACCTATACATACTCTATCACCATCACTAAGCATATTGTATTGCATAATGGCTTTGCGTGAAAGACCACACAATCGTTGAAAATATTTTGACATAAAAACCTCATTATTATAATTAACCAGCAAATATTACTGCATATATTGTATAGTATATGCTTTTTATATAAATAAAACAAGCTAAATTTATTTAAATTATTAAAAGAATTGTATTTTGCCTTTTGAGTAAAATCGAGATAAAGGCGCAAAAGTGAGAGAAAAAAAGAGATATATTTGATTTAATTAAAATTTTAGTTTAAAATCATTGACTTTTAGCATTTACTTTGGTATATTATTACTACACCCGAAAGGGTTTTTAATTTTGTTAAATAATATTTATAAAATTTTATCAGGGGGATATTATGAGTACTTTTCTTCAGAAACCAGAAACAGTAGAACGCAAATGGTACATCATTGATGCTGCCGGCAAACCACTCGGTCGCGTTGCTGTTAAAGCTGCTGACATTCTCAGAGGCAAAAATAAAGTTACATTTACTCCAAATGTTGACTGTGGTGATCATGTTGTTATCATAAATTGTGACAAAGCTGTTCTTACAGGTTCAAAATTGGATAAAAAATTCTACTACCATCACACAGGTTGGATTGGTGGCATGAAAGCTGTTAACTATCGCACATTGATGGCAACACAGGCTGATAAAGCTATGATGCTTGCTGTTAAAGGCATGCTTCCAAACAACAAACTTGGTGATAAAGCATTGACAAGACTTCGTGCTTACAAAGGCGCTGAACATAAAAATGCTGCTCAGAAACCAGTAGCTGTTGAATTTTAATTTGTAGGAGGATAAAATAATGTACGAAACAAAAGCATATTTTTACGGTACAGGCCGTCGTAAATCTTCCGTAGCAAGAGTTAGAGTTTACAGCGGTAGTGGTAAAATTACAATCAATGGTAGAGATATAGATGATTACTTCGGTCTTGACACATTGAAACTTATCGTTCGTCAGCCAGTTACACTTACAGAAACAGCTGACAAATTTGATATTGTTGTTAATGTTATCGGTGGTGGCGTTTCTGGTCAGGCTGGTGCTATCCGTCACGGCCTTTCAAGAGCTCTTCTTCAGTATGACGAAAATCTTCGTCCACAGCTCAAAAAAGCAGGCTTCTTGACAAGAGATCCACGTATGAAAGAAAGAAAAAAATACGGTCTCAAAGCAGCTCGTCGTGCACCACAGTTCTCAAAACGTTAATTTTATCGTATTGGAATCAAAAGCCCCATTATTTGGGGCTTTTTTGTTGTCAAAATAAATTAGCAATTTAGTTAAGCATAACAATAACGCTTATCTAAATTGCTATTTTATTTTTATATATAAACTTTGATGTTGCAAACTATATAAATTTAAAATTAGATAAATTGAAACTATCTAATATAAAATACATATTGACTACGGTTTATTTATAGGTGTTTTTTATATTTGATTATCACATTAACTTTTTTGTGATGAAATAAAAAGATTACAAAGATAAAAATACATTTATAAAATAATTTGTAACAAAATGAGATTATTTGTGACTAATTGATAAAAGTGAGGAGGAAAATAAATTTGTGGTAGATATTAAAAGAATATATTTGGAATACCAGAAAGATGTGTACTTTTATCTGTTTAGCTTAACTCATAACGAATCGTTATCTGAAGATTTATGTAGTGAAACTTTTTTAAAGGCTATACAAGGAGCAATGTCGTTTAAAGGTGAATCATCAATAAAAACATGGTTGTTTGGAATAGCAAGAAATTTATGGCTACAAACTTTTAGAAACAATGATATTGTGCAATATGAAGATTTTTTGATGAATTATCTTGAGTATGACTGTGAAAAACAGATTTATGATAAAAATGTACTTAATTATATAGATCAGTTGATTGCTAAAAAAGATGATAGAACACAAAAAATAGTTAAAATGAGAATAGATGGATATTCTTATAAAGAAATAGGAGAACAAATTGGTATATCAGAAAATTCAGCAAGGGTAATTGATTTTCGCACAAAAAAATGGATTAAAGAGATATTAAAAAAGGAGGAATTGATATGAGTATAAACAATTTGAGCTGCGCAGTGTGTCAAGATCTTATTCCATTAGTAAAGGATAATATAGCTAGTGAAGATACTAAAAAGGCTGTTTATCATCATATATCAAATTGCAAAGAATGCGGAGAACTATTTGGGGATATATCGGTTATATCTAATTATAAAAACTACGATGAAAAAGCCTTAGTAAAAAGTATAAAAACTATTGCTTTTATTTGGCTATTGTTACTTGTAATATTTGCTGCAGTTGTTGGCTTTTTATCATCAGTTGTTGAAATAGGATTTTATATAGCTTTAATAGTATTGCCAATCATAGGTCTTATAGGATATTTTTTTACAAGCAAATACTGGGTGTTGATACCTGCAAGTGCTTTTTTTGGCTATATGTTGAATGACTTTTATATTAGGTATATAGATATTTATGTTGGAAATTATCTTCCAAGTATGAATTCGATATTTATGTCATTAGCTATTTTAGGAATTAGTTGTTTAGGTGTTTTTGCGTATCAAATAGCTATAAAATATATTCTAAAGGAGAAATAAAATGAAGAAAATATTCAAAAAAATGCTAATATCATTATTTGTTTTTTTAGCTATTATAGGTTTTATAATAGAAAGCATTTGCTTGGGAAATCCATTTACAAAAATGATAGTTAAATCAGCTGCTGAAAGCTATTTATCTCAACACTATGTCAATCAGAATTTCGAAATATATAAAATGAAATTTCTGCCAGGCTTTTTGAATTATAGAGTTTCAGTAAAGAAAAGCGGAAGTACCGATGCTAATTTCGATATACAAGTTGAAAATGGAAAAGTACAGTTCGATAACTATAATTATACTGTGTCTAATTTCCATAATACTCAAAAGAGATTAAGTGATGAATTAAGTAAAAATTTTAATGAAATATTAAATGATAAAAATAATTTAGATTTGAATTATAGCGGTTGGTATGGACAGTTCAATAATGGTGAAATTTCAATAATAGATGACAAATGGAAAGATAAATTTTATTTAGATATGCCTTTTGATAAAAATAATATTGAAGTTCCTATAAGCCTTTCAGTAAATAACTATGATTATACTATACCTAAAGAATATAATATAAATGATGCAATAGAACTGATGAAAAAATGTGATGTAGAACTGCAAGAAAACGGATATAATGTGGATTACTTTAGCTTTGCACTACATAAGCAAATTTCAGATAATCCTAAGCTCGAGTGCTCTTTATTAACTGCTACTAATATGACAAGGGAAGAACTTTATAGCGAAAAAATAGTACAAAAGCTGGAAGAAAGGCATAAAAATGAATGTTACTATTGTAACAACAAATAAATATCGAGTAATAATATATTACAATGTTTTTGATAAAGGAATGTTTCCTTTTATTTAACTCATAGTTGTAAATATTAAGCTTACTTATTAAAAAAGACTGTATCAAATGATACAGTCTTTTTTTAATTAAATTTTTATTCAAATTCTGTTTCTGTTGCATTATCATTTACAGGTAATTCTGGGTCTTCAGCAATTTCCTGCTCAGTGCCAGCATATTTAAAATTATCATATTCGTCAAGGTCTACGAAAGCAATATAGCTTTTGCCGCAGTTAATTTCAAGAGGGTTTTCATCCATATCGGTAAAATTAAGTCTACTATATGGAGCACCTTTGAACCAACGAATTTTTTCTACTTTACCGTTTGAAAAGTAGAAGCCAAGTCCGCCGTAGTCCATTTCTACACACTGGTAGTCAGGATCACCTTTATCATTTCCGTTTTTGTCCAAGTTTCCACCTGGGTAAGGATAAGCATGAATATCTGCAAATGCTACTAATACATTTTCAAAGCCAAGCTGCTCATTATTGTTTTCATCAATTGTAGCTTCTTTAGCACCTACTGATGTATTGTACTGGCTCATCATATATTTTTTTGACGATGAGTCATAGTCAAAGTATGTACGGTATGATTTTGAATGAATAATTGATATTTCTTCAGCACTATCTCCGTTAAGTTCTCTAAATCCGTTATTACCATTATCGTAAGGAACAAAATTAAACAATGGGTCTGAATATGTTTTGTTCATATCATATCCGTATTTGTCTATAGCATCACTGAGTTTATCAGCGTTTGTATACCAGGTATGTTCGCTGTCTTTACCTGGACGATTTCTTTGATATTGAAAGGATTTATATTTACCATCAATATCAAAATCATTATAGTCATTTTGATCAATGTATGTTTGAGTGATACCGCTGCGTCCAATATGGCAGTAGAGGGCTTGAAATGGCATTGCTAGGCGGAGAAACTGGTCACGGCCTGAACGAACAGGGCCTACATCATCAAGTGTTGTATAATCTTCAAATATACCCATAAAACGAGTGATACCACCTTCAACTTTGCTTTCAAAAAGCAATGAAGCTTGTGATAAACCACGCTGAGGGCGACAAACAGCTATGTTGTTTACCATGATTGCAACAGCTCTTTGACCAGACTTGTAATCATCAGCTTTTTTTACACCAGTAAATGGATTAGGTGTGTAAACTCTGGACGGTTTTGAAGGTTCATTTGGTATTTCACTGTCATCTCCAGGTGCAGAAACACATCCGGTAAATGTACTCATGGCAGTAAGCACTGCCAAAAGAAGCGTTAAAAATTTTTTCATAATAAAACTCCTGATTTTTTAGTTTTTAAGTAAAAACATTTATTACATTATAAAACTTTTTTTTATTTAATTCAATAATAGTGATGAAATTTTATTGTTTATCTTAGAAAATATTTTAATTCCAAATTTTACATCAATTATAAATATAGATTGTAAATTTTATTTATATGTTAAAAATAAGGTTTTCATGAATCGAAAACATGACGAAATAGTAAATATAATACAAATAAAAATACCGTCTTTTACGACGGTATTTTTTACTAATATTTTTTTGCTACGGCAGCTAACATGGTAATACCCATAAAGCCAAAGTTTATTAGAAAAATAGATGCAAGAGGTAGGTTTGCTATTGTCTGTGACCGTGTAAACAAGATAGAAAGTACTGATGCTATTGCAACACAAGCAATTTGCATCATGCTGCAGATTTTTTCTGCACTTCTAGCACTTTCAGCCCCACAAAATCCAGATACAAGTGAAGGAAGACTGTCTAGATGAGCCATACATGCTTCGGTTTCAGCAGAATATTCAGTAAACTGTGAAAGTAATGAGGCTTCCTTTTGGTTCATTACACTGATGTAGTCAGGCGAAATACTGTATACTTCTTCAATAAGGTGGGCGTCAATATTGAAATCTGTTGAAGAAAGAATAATACTTACGCTTTTTTCAATAAGTTTATTAATGTTTTCTTGAACAATTTCATCAGGATGATAGCTCAAAATAAACATTCCGAATAACTTTCCGCCTACTGCAAGATAAATGGGTTTTCTTTCTTGTTTTGTAAATTTAGTTTCAAAACTTATAGGTGGCATTTCAACATCATACTTTTCCATAAGGGTACGATTACCGATTATGACACGATTATTATTTATCCATGAAACATAACCTTGACATTCAATATATTCGCAACTATCAACAGGATATAGCATTGATGTCTTGCCTTCAATTACATCCATAAATACTGGTTTAAGAACATTGCATTTTTCTATAAGTACACTAGCTGCATAAAGGATTGCAAGGTCAATTCGTTCTTTTTCGAAGGTTTTTATGCCGTGAAGTATAATTGTTCCTTTTGGGAAAAGATGCTTAGCGTCTAAATTAACATGTGTTGTTTTTGAAAGTTGATCAATACCTTGCCAACCATTTACAAGTGCCCCTACTTTTTCAAGATTTTTTTGCATCAAAGCACTTGGAACACTATTTATAAGTGTTTGTGATAATGGCGACTGAATTGCCGCAGAACCAGCGGCACAGAATATTGCTGTTAAAATATCTTTAGAAAAAATCCAACCTAATACGAAACAAAGAGCTGTTACAAACCAACTAGCTATTGAAAGTTTTCTTGCAGTATAATCGCTGTTGTGAATGGAAAATCCAGCCTTTACAAAGTTGCTTATAGCTCCAGTTTTTCTAGAAACAAGTATTTTCGGTAATTTCTCATCTAAAGTTCTGGCTAATTTTTTCACTGCATCCGCATCATTAACGATATATCCTGCATTAATTCCTTCAGGAACATTTGCAAGTGTGAGATTTTTTATAATCGTGTTTGTAGCAATTTTTTTACCTATAGCATTAAAGCTTAATGCAAAGCACATATATGCAGCAAAAATAGTGGTTTTAGTTACATCAATTTTTTCTGAGAAGATAATCATAAATAATAACTGAACAATTGATAATGTTGCTCCAAGGCTTATAAGACTGTCAGGTGCAGGAGCTTTTATAATTGATGAAAATCCAGATATAATAGTTGGTAAAAAGCCAACAAAAACAAGACCAAAGACTAAAGAACATGCCATGTAAAAAATCATAGGCTGAGCCACAGGAGAAATAAAAGGAGGCATCGGCCAATTACCGTGGGAAGCCATATTGAAATACGAAAGAATTATTCCACAGACAAGTCCGAGTATAATTCGAAGAGAAAGTGTTTGACGAAATGTGAGCAATTCATCTCGAATGTTTAAGCTTTCATCATCTGCTTTTGAGAAAAATTCACTGTTTGAAATATATTCTTCAAAAACTTCCGGCTCATCTTTTTCATTTTCAAATAATTTTACTATTGTTTGGTCAGATGAATTATTTGAATTATTTAAATATTCGTCTTGTCCTTCACTATCAATAGTTGGGATAAATGCAGTCATCTCATTTACTACAGCTTCTTTTGCTTGCGCCTCAATTACAGAAGTGTAAATAGTATTTACGATTGGATTTTGCTCAGGTTCATTTATACTAATATTTCCAGATGTTTGTTGTGTTTCAGATTCAACTTTAGATATAGATGCTGAATCTTTTTTCTTTTTAAGTTCAAGAATGTGTCGAGCTAAGCTTTCGGCATCTGTATCATTACCTAAGATTTTATTGAGATTAATAATTTCTGGTTTAGAAAATGTATCGATTTCTGTTTTTTCTATGGAAGTGGTATTTAGTGATTTGTTTTCTTCAATTTTTTCAACTTTTTTTGGGTTGAGGATATTTTCATTTTTTAATATAGACTTTTCAACAGTATCTGTATTTACTAGTTTCTGCTTTTTACTATTTTTTTCTTCCTGTTCTTTAAGAGCATCTATATTGAGAGATAAACTATCTGTAACATACTTTCTTTTGAAAAATCCGCTTTTTTTGCGCTTTATTTTCATTTCACTTGTTTGTTCAGGTGTTTTTGTTACTATAACTGATTGAGTGAAAAAATTCATAAAATTTTCATCAATATAATCTTCACTTTTTTTACTCTCATATTCGTTTTCGTCGAATTCTTTATCAAACTCAGGTTTTTCGGCTTTTTCTTCATTTATGAACTGTGATAATAGTTTTTTACCTTCATCAGAAATGTGTTTTTCTTCTTGTGTATTTTCATGTTCTTTTATTAGCGGGGTAGATGAGGTCTCATTTTCTTTTGTTGATTGTAAAGTACTATTTGTTTGGGACTGTTCTTTGCGTTTTTTTATATCTTCAAGAATTTTGTCAATATCTGATTGTGCCAATGTAGGCACCCCCTTTACACAAATTTTGTAGTTATTATTTTCCTAGGTTTCTTTGACGGCTAATTTCATACATAATAATTCCAGCCGCAACTGATGCGTTAAATGAGTCTACATTGCTTGCAGAATTATGCATAGGAATTGAAACAACGTCATCGCAAAGGCTTTTAACCAATGGTTGAACCCCCTTGCCTTCACTACCAACTACTAGTGCGATAGGGCCAGTAAGGTTATGCTGATATAATGGATGTGCGTTTAAGTCAGCACAGTAAACAAAAATATTATTTTCTTTTAGATTTCTAACTGCTTGTGCAATATTTGCAACTTTTGCAACAGGTAGATGCATACTTGCACCAGCACTAGTTTTGTGAACAATACTTGTGACGGAAACACCACCACGTTTCGGAATTATTATTCCATGAGCGCCCATCAAATAAGCACTTCTCATAATTGCACCAAGATTGTGTGGGTCTTCTATACCATCACAAAGAACTATGAAAGGACTCTCACCTCGTTCTTCGGCAACGCGCAAAATTTGTGCAATTGAAACATATTCAACAGTACTGGCAAATGCTGCAATACCTTGATGATTGTCACTTTTGCAAAGTGTTTTGAGTTTATTAGGGTGAACTTTTTTAACAACGGCGCCACACTCTTTTGCAAGAGCCATATAATAGTTTTGTGTACTAGGATTAAGGTTTTCACTTATAAAAACAGTATCCACCCCTTCTTTTTTTTTCAATAATTCAGTAACAGGGTTTTTACCGTAGATAATTTCTTCATTCTGTTGCATAAAATGCTCCTTATAAGTATGTGATTATTTAAAATCTGTATAATAATATAGTATAACAAATTAATAATACTTTTTAAAGGAGTTTTTTGATAAAATTGAAAATTAAATTAGCAAATAAATAATAAAAAGAGATAGCAGTAGAGAGAGTGTACCAATAATAATCATTTTGGCTTTAGCTGAAATAGGCGGTAGTTTTTTTCTTACCTTTACTTTCCGTAAAATGTCTTCAGCTTCTTTTTTTGTTGTGTCGATATCTATCTTATTTTGTCCTGGAGTTAGAAAAATTAAAATTTTTTCTATATTGCTATTTTGAGTATCTTTTATTTCTATAACATTATGCCGTGAACCTTTCATATGACCTCCTAGAAAATTTAATAAAATGTGAATTTATGCAAAACTGTAAAAAATACCATATTCAGTAAAGTAAAAATTACAAATTGTTATCTTGTCGAAAACTATAAAATGTTGAAAACTTGGTTGAAAAGGTTGAAAATACTCCTAAAATAAGCAATTTTTTACAGTTAAAACATATGCAAACTTCAGAGTTTTCAACACGATGTTGAAAACTCTGTTTAAAACTTTTAGTAATAACATTTATAGTCAATTGTAAATAGTAACAAATTTACTACTTTAATTTTGGGATTATAATACGCTATTTAATCAAAAAGTATATTACAATATTTTACATAATATACCAAAATATGATATAATATATACATAATATGCAAAAGAAAAGAGATTTTATATTATGATATATAAAAAATGTAAAAATACAGTTGTTTTCCCGGAAGTTACATCAACGGATTTATATGATTTAGAAAAAACATTTAATTGTGGTCAGTGTTTTCGTTGGGATAACTATGAACAAGGATTTCGAGGCTTTGCAGGAGAATACAGTTGTTATATATATAAAGAAAATAATAATATAGTCGTAAAAAGTTTTACAGATATAGGCGACTATGAAAAATTTGCAAAATACATATATCATTATTTGGCACTTGATATGGATTATGCAAATATCAAAAAGAAATTTTCGAAAGATGATACAATGAAAAAGGCGATATGTTTTGCTGATGGAATACACGTGCTTAATCAACCATTTTTTGAAACACTTATAACTTTTATTATTAGTCAAAATAATAATATACCTAGAATAAAAAAGATTGTTGATGCAATGGCAAAAACCTATGGAAGCAATGTAGGAGAAATGTATGCATTTCCTAAGGTTGAGCAACTAAAAGATATTACTATTGAAGAGTACAATGAATTGAGAATGGGATTTAGATCAAAATATGTTTTTGATGCTGTAAATAAAATAATAAGTGGAGAAATAAGTGAGGATATAATAAAATCAATGTCTTATGAAGACGCTAAAAAGTATCTTATGAAAATAAAGGGAGTAGGCCCTAAGGTTGCTGATTGTGTTTTGTTGTTTAGCTGTGAAAAATATGAGAGTTTTCCTAAAGATGTTTGGATAAATAGAGCACTAGAACAAATGTTTCCAGAAGGCACACCAGATTGTATTAAAGGACTAGAGGGAATAGCACAACAATATATTTTTCATTATGCTAGATTTAATCTTGAAAAGTAATATAAAAACATATATTATAGTGAGTAGAGAAAAATATTTACTATAAAACACGAAAAATTATTATAAAGGAGAATTATTATGCTTGTAAATGCAAGAGATATGCTTGTAAAAGCAAAAGCTGAAGGGTATGCAGTAGGTGCTTTTAATATCAATAATCTAGAGTGGACAAAAGCTATTTTGCTTACTGCACAAGAAAATAATAGCCCTGTTATACTTGGCGTTTCAGAAGGTGCTGGTAAATATATGACAGGATTTACAACAGTTGCTGCAATGGTAAAAGCAATGGTAGAAAGTCTTAATATCACCGTTCCTGTTGCGCTTCATCTTGATCATGGTAGTTATGATGGTGCAAAAAAATGTATTGAGGCTGGCTTTACATCAATTATGTTTGACGGAAGTCATTATTCTATTGAAGAAAATATCAAAAAGACTAAAGAACTTGTATCACTTGCACATTCAAAAGGTGTGTCTATTGAGGCTGAGGTAGGTTCAATCGGTGGAGAAGAAGACGGTGTTGCAGGAAGAGGCGAGGTAGCTGATTCAAAGGAATGTAAAATGATAGCCGACTTAGGAATTGATATGTTAGCAGCAGGTATAGGAAATATTCACGGTAAATATCCATCAAATTGGCAAGGACTTGATTTCGAAGCCCTAGAAGCAATTAAAGGTGAAACTGAAGGAATGCCTCTTGTTTTACATGGTGGCACAGGTATTCCGGGTGATATGATTAAAAAATCAATTTCATTAGGAGTTGCAAAAATAAATGTTAATACAGAGTGCCAGTTGTCGTTTGCTGATGCTACTAGAAAATATATTGAAGCTGGTAAAGATTTGGAAGGTAAAGGATATGATCCAAGAAAACTGTTAGCGCCAGGTTTTGAAGCTATCAAAGCAACAGTAAAAGAAAAAATGGAGCTATTTGGTTCTATTAATAAAGCATAAAATAAGCCCCACTATGTGGGGCATTTTTTAGAACACAAAGTATACTAAAAGTAATTTTAATCTTTAATAATACAAAAAGTTACATAAAATAATAAAATTTTGGATTATTTAAATATAAATATGGATAATAGTTGTTTAATATATATTATTGTGCTAAAATATGTTGAATAAAATATATTTGCGGAGATTGGTAATGGAGCAGAAAAAGATAGAAGAAAATATTAAATATTTAACACTTCTTGCAAAAGAGTACCCAAATGTTCAGCGTGCATCTAGTGAGATAATAAGTCTTGAAGCACAGATGAAATTGCCAAAAGGAACTGAAATGTATATGTCTGATATTCATGGTGAAGATCAGGCATTTACTCATATACTTAATAATGCCTCTGGAGTAATCAGAGAAAAAATTGATGTTGCTTTGGGGGATAGTACAACTGCTAATCAACGAGCTGTTTATGCCAGTCTTATATACTATCCTGCACAGAAATTAGCTGAAATAAAGCAAAAAGAAAAACGTATGGATGCATGGTATCGTCTTACACTTTACCGTTTAATTGATGTGTGCCGCCATGTTGCAAGTAAAAATACTCGTCAGCGGGTTAGAAGTTCTATTCCTAAAGGATATGAATTCATAATCGATGAATTGCTACATGCTCACTTTGAAGATCATAATAAAGAAGCTTATTATAATCAATTTATCTCCGCTATTATAGAAACAGGTACGGCTGATCAGTTTATTGAGGCTATTAGTGTAGTTATTAAAAGATTAGCTGTGCATAAACTCCATATAGTAGGTGATATATTTGATAGAGGTAGTAGACCAGATGTAATACTCGACAAACTCATGAAGCATCATTCTGTTGATATACAATGGGGAAATCATGATGTTTTGTGGCTTTGTGGTGCAACTGGATCTCTGCTTGGGGTTGCAAGTGTAATAAGAATATGTGCCGCTTACAATAACCTTGAAGCTTTAGAAGATGGATATGGTATAAATCTTCGACCTCTGGCTACTTTTGCACAACATACTTATGGGGACTGTTCAGTTTTTAAACCTAGAAAAGCTATTGGATATAATAAAGATGATGAAGTGATAGTTGCAAAAATGCATAAGGCAATTTCTGTTATAATGTATAAGCTTGAATGTGAAGTTATCGATAGAAATCCTAATTTTGATATGGATGATAGAAAAATGCTGTTGAAGATAAATTATGATAATGGCACAATCCGTATAGAAGGAAAGGATTATAAACTTAAAGATAGCGATTTTCCAACTATTGATCCAGATAACCCTGCTAAGCTTTCAGAAGATGAGATAGAGCTTATTAAGAAATTATCTCAAGCATTTACTCAAAGTGAAAAACTTCAGGAGCATGCAAAATTTCTTTATTCTCATGGTTCTGCTTATAAAATTGAAAATGGTATTCTCATGTACCATGGGGTAATCCCTTTAAATGAAGACGGAAGCTTTAAAAGTGTTCATTTAGGTGATAAAAGTTATAGTGGTAAAGCACTTATGGATTATATTGATTCTATGTGTCGTATTGCTTATTTTGGTCAAGATGGCAGTGAGGAACGCCAATTAGGCCAAGATATTTTGTGGTATCTTTGGTGTGGAAAAAATAGTCCTATGTTTGGAAGAAGTAAAATGACAACATTTGAAAATGTACTTTTAGAAGAAAAATCACTTAAAGTAGAAGGTAAGGATTACTATTATAAGTATCAAGAAGATAGTGAAGTTGCTGATGCCATTCTAGCCGAGTTTGGATTAGAAGGACCTAAATGTAGAATTATAAATGGTCATGTTCCAGTAAAAGTAATTGATGGAGAACAACCTATAAAAGCGGGTGGAAAAATAATAGATATTGATGGTGGATTTTCAAGAGCTTATCATAGTAAAACGGGTATTGCAGGCTACACTATGGTCTATTCTTCCCGAGGACTTTCTCTAAGAGCTCACCAACCTTTTACTAGTTTGCAAGATGTAGTTTATAATAATAAAGATATTGAAAGTAAAGTAAATGTATTTGATACTATGAAAAATCGCATGTTAGTAGCAGATACAGATATGGGAAAAGAAATAAAATCTATGATTGAAGATTTAAAAATGCTTATAGAAGCTTATAATAAAGGAATAATAAGACAACAAAAAGACTAAATTTGTTGACATGTGTAAAATATAAAGCTATTATAGAGAGTAGCAAAAATTGATGAAGGATTTCGTAATAAACCCCAATAAGGAGAAAAACATGAAAATTTTGAATTTTGGTTCATTAAATATTGATCGTACATATAAGGTCGAAAATTTTGTAAAACCAGGTGAAACAGTATCTTCACTTTCGCTTGGTACATTTTGTGGTGGTAAAGGTCTAAATCAGGCAATTGCCTGTAAAAAGGCTGGTAGCAAAGTTTATATGGCTGGTAAAATTGGATCTGATGGAGCTATTCTTCTTTCAAAACTAAAAGAATTTAATGTTGATTTAGAACATGTGTATATTGATGACGATGAACTTTCAGGTCATGCAATTATTCAAGTTGAAAAAAGTGGCCAAAATAGTATAATTCTCTATGGAGGTACTAATAGAACAATAACACACGAAGAGGTTGATAAGGTTCTTGCAGATTTTGATGAAGGTGATATTCTTCTTTTGCAAAATGAAATTTCTTCAATGAATTATATAATTGATAAAGGTTATGACAAAGGCATGGTTATCGCACTTAATCCAAGTCCTATGAATGAAGAATTGCTTAAATGTGATTTATCGAAAGTTTCATATTTTATTATGAACGAAATAGAAGCAGCTGCAATAAGTGGGTATGAAGATGCGGATAAGGCTATTGAAGAACTTAATAAAAAATATCCTGATTCCAAAATAGTTATCACTCTTGGAAGTGAAGGTGTAAAGTACTTTGATGGTGAAAAAACATATCAACATGGTATTTTCAAAGTTAATACTATTGATACAACTGCAGCTGGCGATACATTTATCGGTTACTTCCTTGGTGGTATTCTTGAAGGATTGAAACCTATGGAAATTTTGACTATGGCATCTAAAGCTAGTGCGATAGCGGTTTCTCGCCCAGGGGCTTCAGACAGCATACCTTCAAAAGATGAAGTTCTCCAGTCAAATCTTATTCTTAAATAATAAAGTATTAGGGAAATAGTTTTGTCTGATTGTATCATGATAAATAAATCAGAATGCTTTTATCATTATTTATGTTACAGTTATATTCGAAAATCTAGCCATAATTTTTCTAGAAAATAAATAGGAGAAACGGCCATATGAATTTGCTGTATAATGCATCACCTATTGCTGAAATTAACATGTTAGAACCTAGAATTTCTAATCATGGTGATTCTAGAGTGTATTTTTCTGCAAAAAGAGAAAATACAGTTGTGTATCTCAGTAATGCTATTGAAAAATTTTGTAAACAAACAGGTTTTAGACATGAAGGCGTTTGGAAAAAATGGGGACCATACGGCTTTACATCAGAAAATAAGTTTAGATTTGAGGAATATTATCCTAACGCATTGCAGGAAACTTACAAAGGTGTGTCAGCATATATTTACACAGTGCAACTGAACGAAAAAATTCAACCGCTAACAGACATACCAAATGCATTTTATTCTTTCGAGCCCATACAAGTAGTCAACTGCGAATTTATAAAAGATGCTTATGCTGAAATTATGAAGACATATGAAGAATGAAAAATAGATATTACTCACTACGAGGAATGGACAGAAACTCAGATTGAACGAAATTGTAGAATGATTGCAAAAGAATATGAATCCGCTTACAAGTATCCAAATTATAAATTTTTTTGGAAAATAAGTTCCCATGGCTGAAAAAAATAGAATATTAACAAAAAGTTTAATTAAATAGCAGTGGAGTGTATCAAATTTTGATACACTCTACTTTTCTTTTTAACAATATCAAAATAAATATTATTATTTTTATGGTACATTTTTATTTTTGGCAAAATATGGCAAAATAATTTATCGCATTTTTATATAATTAAACTATATTATATGAAAGTGCGGTGTAAAAAATGACAGCTATTTCAAAAAAAGTAAAAAGTACTATAAATAAAAAGCACTTTGAATTAAGCAATGCAGATATATATAAAATGATAACTTGGGCGATGATTACTTTTTCAGCAGCAAGAGGAAAGTGGTGTGATATTCCCATAGCATTTATCGGGCTTATTTTGGCAGTAAGTAGACAAGAACCAGATTATAAAGCAGCGGCAATATCCGGTTTTTTTATTTCTACTGCAATTATGTCATTAAGGGATATTAGTTATATACCTTATTTTATTTCGTCTATTATATATCTCGCATTTTATATGACATTAAAAAAAGAAAAATATTCTATTATATTATCTTTTTTATCTCTTGGAGTAACAAAAATTTTACTCGTATATTTTTCTTATACTTGGCAATACAAAATTTATTCAATTTTAGAGGCATTAGCTGGATATGTATTGTGTTCTGTGATTCAGTCAGGTGAAGAAATTATAAAAAAAGATAGCCATATATATTCTTGTACTGATTTTATATCTGTATTTATATCGATTTTAACTGTATGTATAGCTTTAACAGGATTTGACAGTTTTTTAGTTTATATGTCAGCTGCAATAGCTATAAGTCTATCATGGTTTTATTCATCGCACGGGAGAATTACTATTGGACTGATATCGCTGGTTGTATCTTTTCTTATGGTGTTAGATAAAAAAGAATTTGGTCTTTTGTTTATAAGTTTATTGGCAATATGGGTTGTTGGTGTATTTTGTGCTGAAAAAAATAATATATATATATATCCATCTGTTTTTGTTACAGCACTTGTGGTAAATCTTGCATTGATCTATAGATTTACTGGATTTGCTTTTGTTACAACAACCATAGTCGCACTATTAATATATGCTTTTTTACCTTACATATTAGAAAAGGCTCCACAACCCGCACCAAGTTTTGTGAATGGACATGATTGGAGACAGTTAGCATGTAGTATGAATAAATTACAGTCGAGTCTTAATTTCTTGGCTAGTTGTGCAATAGATATTTCAAGATTAAATGAGAAAAATTTAAAACAAATAAGCATAGAAGATTTGGTAACAGAAGATGTTTGTAAAAAATGCGAAAATAATATGCATTGTTGGCAACAAAAATATAGTTTTACATATGAGCAATTTTCTGAATACGCAAAAAAAATGTATTGGCAAGGAGAAAACGATTTTTCTAAGGGATTTTATAGTCAATGTAATAAAATAGGAAAATTGAAAAATTCATTTGAAGAAAATTCCAGATTGTTATTATCTAAAAAATATATTTTACAGTCTCAAAAAAACAATCAAAAACTTTTACAAAGTGCATTTTTATCTATTTCATCTACTGTAGGAGATATGCTATATAAAAACCAAACTAGTCAATTGGTTAATTCTTCTGTAACTATGATTATGGATAAATTTTTGGAAGATTTGAATATCAATCATACATATTGTCTTTGTAGCCAAAAACCAGATAAGATGAACTTTTCTGTTTTAGAACCAGTAAATGAAAATGATTTATATAAAATACAACTTCGCCTTGAAAAAATTTATAGTACTGCTTTTAGCAATCCCATATGTGAAAAACAGTTAAATGAGATATTGTATACTTTTAACTCTAAACCAAAGTTTGATTATGAACTTTTTATTGAGACAGGTCGGTTAAAACTTATAAATGGAGATAATAATCGGTACTTTGTAAACGAGGGAAAACTGTTTTTGCTTTTAAGTGATGGAATGGGTACTGGGACACTTGCTGCCGCTGAAAGTAATACTGTTATCGCAATGGCTAAAAGTATGATAGTTGCTGGAGTTGGTCTTGAGAATGCTATAAATATTGTTAATTTAGCCATGAACCTAAAAGGAAGTGGAGAAAGCAGTGCATCTCTTGATATTTTGTCGGTTGATTTATTTACAGGTGAATCTCATATAATTAAAGCTGGTGCAGGAGAAACAATTGTTATAGATGAAAACGATATTAACAGATATTATGAGGATAGTTTGCCATTAGGAGTACTTAAGAATATAAAAATATATAATGTTAACTTCCATCTTGACGACAAACAGACTGTAATCATGGCAAGTGATGGAGTTGGAATAATAGATAATAGTGTGAAAAATTTACATAATATGTCATGCGAACAAATTGCAAAAACTGTTATTTCACAAAATAATATATTAGATGATAAAACTGTTATTGTAATGAGATTGAAAATAAACTAAGTATATTATTGAAAAAAAATCTTATACATGTTATCATAAATCTATTATTGAATAAAGGTGATGACTTATGAATACAGTAGAAGATATAAATTTGAGTTCTTTTTTAAAATTGGTTAAAATAGGAATATCTTTTCCAATTGGTTGTTTGTTTACTCTAGCAGGTATTGTAGAAATAACTAAGACTATTTCTATATTTTTTAAATTTTTATCAGCTGGATTTGTAGCTTGGGCATATATAATGTCAAGATTGTTTTTGGGGTTTATGGCTATTGGGGTTTCATTATTTGCATGGCGTCGGATATTTAGCAAAAAATTGGGATTTTTAAGCTATTCTAAAATTGCTTTGATAAATTTTGTTATTGCATTTGCATGTGCAATTTTTTCGATGATTGATTCATTTATAGTTGATGAATTTCAAAATGCAAGATATCCTTCTTACATAGAATCCTGGCCTATCAAAACAGCTTATTCTGAAAAAGATTGTGATTATTCAAGAGATAAAATATATCTTCAAGGAAACTTTAGTTTTATAAAAAATGATTTTAGACCTGATGTAAATGTTAAGGTGGTTTATGATGATAGCTTAACAAACAAATATCGTGTAGAAATTAATTATAAAGGTGACCCTAGCAAAGTATATATTAGACATAATGATTATGATTCGGATAATGAACAATACGGAAAATATATAGATAATGTTGATATATGGACAATTGATTACAATTGGGACATGTCGGATGAAGACATAATACATATGTACAAATATAAACAAGATTTGAGATATGCACACCATTTGGTAATTGAAAAAATTATAATTAGAACAGCTTATCCTGATAAAATAGATGTTTCACAAATGACAGCATTTAACTATTAAAAAAACAGACGATGTACTATACATCGTCTGTTTTTTTAATCTTCACATTTATATAATCTAATCTTTATATACTCCGGATTTTTTAAGTTGTAAATAGTTTATGTATGAAATCATTGCTGCGATAACAAGCATTCCTCCAAATGTTAAAAATGCATAGTCAGGATTTATATCGAATATAAGACCAGCAAATGTAGGACCGGTTACCATACCAAAACTTTTTGCTGCATTAAACAAACCTGCAACTGAGCCTTTGGAAGAAGTATCATCATTTTTTAACATTACAGACTGCTGCAATGGGTTAAACATAGAGAAAAACGCATAATAGCAAAGTGCGAAAAATAAAACTGATGTTTGATTGCTAGAAAAAACCATTGCAAATATTGAGAAAGCAGCTAATAAAATTGTACAACACATTGATTTAGAAATATTCGTGTGTTTTACAATCCACATGTTTAACGTTAGATTTATAACAAGAGATATGATACCGACCGTAGCTTTAAAAAGGCCAGATGAAGAAGGTGCAAAGTTGAACTTTGCTCTTAAAAAATAGTTGAAGTTTTGGTCAAATCCACTAGAGGCAAACATAGAAACTAATGCACTTATTAGAAAAACACCAATTGTAACATTGATGAGTTTAATACTTGACGATATTGAAATAAATGGGTTTATATCTCTTAAAGTAAATTTTTCTCGGCTTTTTTCAAATGAATCATGTTCTTTTATCATGAAAAATGTAATTAAAGCCATGAAGATAAGTGCTGCAAATTGTGCGTAGAATGAATAATAAATACTGAAATCTCCGATAATACCACCAATAAGAAATCCAAAAGCACCACCAATAGATTGCATTGATGCGTACATAACGAGAAGCCTGTTTCTATCTTCCATTGGTGCATTAATAGATGTTAGATATGCCATACTATTTACTTGAACACTGGCAACACTCATGCCCCCAATAAATCTGCCAATAATAACCAGGTGCCAACTTTTTGCCATAGAAAATAAAATTGATGATATTCCATATCCTATAAAACCATATGCCGTACTTTTAGCATATCCAAGTTTATCTCCAATTTTTCCCCAAAGAGCTGAGGTGACAAACTGTCCCAGTGCCATTGCAGCATATGCAAATCCAAACATGCTACTTGAACAGTTGATTGACTGAAGAAATGCTGGTGTAACTGCATGTACAAAATTTGATGACATTGTGTAACCAAAATAAACTATAAAGAATATGGTAAGCTTATGTTGTTTAATAATATTCAAAATTTTTACCTCTTTAATACTTTTTTATTTTTAAATATATAAATATATTTAATTTTACAACTAAATACTTGTATTATCAACTAAAATTGAAATTATTCAAATAAAAAATA
>JAHHTS010000037.1 GCA_020024475.1 Oscillospiraceae bacterium | reverse complement strand
AATTCTACCATAGGGGTATATTTTTTCTATTGTCCATTTTTACTGGACCTGTTCAGATCATCGGAGTTTTGTTTTATTTTAAATAAAAGTAAAGAAGTTCATATGTATTTATAAGTCCATCAATATGACTACGTTCATAACCGTGTGAAGCATATACTCCTGGTCCGATAAGGCCATGTCGAATATCATATCCTGCTTTAAGACTAACATCTACATCTGAACCATAAAACGGATATATATCAACGGCATAATTCAATCCAGCTTCTTTAGCAGTTGAAACTAGATCACTAACAATATCATAATTATATGGACCTGATGAGTCTTTGGCACAGATAGATACCTGTGTTTCAGTGCAATTAAGACCATTGCCAACACAACCCATATCTACACTAATCATATCTCTTACATCATTTGGAATTCCTGCTGCTGCACCATGACCAACTTCTTCATAAACTGTAAAATTTATATAAACTTTTCTTGATGTTTTTAGTTCGCCAGCTTTTATAGCTTTGGCAATCGTCAGTAAAATTGAAGCCGAGGCTTTATCATCAAGAAATCTACTTTTAATAAATCCACTTTCGGTAATTGTAAATCGAGGATTTACTGCCACAACATCTCCTGTTTCTATTCCAAGTTTTTTTGTGTCTTCTTTAGAGTAAACTCTTTCGTCAAGAAGCAATTCTAGTGTGCTGTCAAAAGTTCTAACAATATCTCCAAGCCCCTTATTCACATGCGATGAGGCATTTTCAAGTTGAAATGTTCCTTCATATTTTTTGCCATTTCGAGTAATAACACTGACTGTTTCTGTTTCAACATTACATGCATTAAGCCCACCAAGTGGAGTTACGATAATTGCACCATTTGATTTTATTGTTTTTACCATTGCCCCCAATGTATCTACATGTGCCGCCAACATCAATGCATTATCTCCTTCTGTAAGTTGGCAAATAACTCCACCTTTATTTAAAGTGTAAGGTTCATAACCCATAGATTCTAATTCTTTAACCAGGTAATCACTTACTTCTTTTGTATATCCAGTAGGACTAGGAATATTTATAAGTGTTTCCAGTTGATTAAGCATATATTTTTCAAATTCTTTTTTCATATATATCACCTATAATATGTTTTATTTTTATTTAATTATACTCTTATTAATTATTGCTGTAAAGTTATTTAAATTTTTATAAATTGCAATTTTACATCAATTTTACTTAATATATAATGTAGGTTTTACAATTTTTATGTAAAATTTAATTTGTTATAAAATTATGTTTATATTTAATCGAGGAGTAATATTTATGAGTATTTTCAATGTTTTTTCATTGATGGGTGGACTCGCCCTCTTCCTTTATGGTATGGATGTTATGGGAAAATCCCTTGAAAAGCAAGCTGGAAGTAAGCTTAGTGGTATACTTGCAAAGCTTACATCAAATACATTTAAAGGCTTTTTATTAGGACTAGGTGTTACATCTATTGTCCAATCATCATCTGCCACGACTGTTATGGTTGTTGGGTTTGTAAACTCTGGAATCATGACATTAAAACAAGCTATTGGCATTATTATGGGAGCTAATGTAGGCACAACAGTTACAGCATGGATACTTAGTCTATCTGGCATAGATGGGACAAGTTTCTTTGTGCAATTGTTGAAGCCATCATCTTTTGCACCACTTCTAGCTTTTATTGGCATTATCCTTTATATGTCTTCTAAAAAAGACAAGAATAAAAATATTGGTGCAATACTATTAGGATTCTGTATATTGATGACTGGAATGGAAACGATGTCATCTGCTGTTAAACCTCTAGCTAATATGTCTTGGTTCTCAGATCTTTTTATAAGTTTTTCCAATCCTGTCATTGGTGTATTAGTTGGTGCTGGTGTAACAGCCGTGATACAATCGTCTTCGGCATCTGTTGGTATCCTACAAGCTCTTTCATCAACAGGTGTAATAACAGTAGGCAGTGCACTTCCTATTATACTCGGTCAAAATATTGGTACATGTGTAACAGCAATTTTATCATCATTTGGAACTAATAAAAACGCAAAAAGAACTGCTGCTGTACATCTTTATTTCAATATAATAGGTGCTACTATTTTTCTAATAGGTTTTTATGGATTAAACGCATTGATTCATTTTTCATTTATAGAAAACACTATCGGGCATAGTGGAATAGCTATAATTCACACATTATTTAATGTAACAACAACTATAATTATGCTTCCTCTTGCTGGTTTCCTTGAAAAAATGGCTATGGCTACAATTAAAGATGATGGTGAAGATGAAGAGTTCCAACTTTTAGATCAAAGATTCTTACAAACACCTACAGTAGCAGTAGAAAGAAGCACCGTTTTAGTTAATGATATGGCAAAAATTTCTTTTGATGGTTTTATAAAATCCATCAATTCATTGAGTACAACAGATGAAATAGATGCAGAAGAAATAACTAGAATGGAAAAATCTGTAGATAAATACGAAGATAAACTTGGTTCATATCTTGTGCAACTTTCTCAACAAGATATGACTACAGAAGATAGTCATCAAATAAGTAAAATATTACATGTTATAAATGATTTAGAAAGAATTAGTGACTATTCTATAAATATATTAGACGCTTTCAATGAAATTAAAAATAAAAAAATCAGCTTTTCAAAAGAAGCTCAAAAAGAAATCAAAATTCTTGAAAGTGCAACTTTAGTTATGTTGGAGCATACATATAACGCTTTTATCAAAGATGATTCAAATCTTGCACAATGTGTTCAACCTTTACAACAAGTTATCGAAGAATTAGTATCTGATATTAAAAACAATCACATAAATAGATTAAGAAATAAAGTATGTACTATTGAATTAGGATTTGTTTTATCCGATATTTTAAATGCTTATGAAAGAGTATCTGCTCATTGTACAAATATTGCAATTGCTGTGATAGAATCACACAATAATGATTTTGCACCTCATGCTTCAGCAAGAAATTATCGTAATAACGAAACTGCACTATACAATGAAATTTATCAAAAATATAAAAAATCTTACAAAATAATATAAAAAGACTGCGTAGTGATATGTGCTAAAAATCCTTAACGCATTTATTTATGGACTAAGCAGCACAAATGGATGTTTTCCTGTTAAATACATGGAAACATCCATTTTATTTTATCATGAATTCTTACATTGTTGTAATAATTTAAATATTATTCTACTGACTTTGAAAACGCTTTTAAGGATTTAAAATCTTTTCCATATACATAGTACATCTATGATTTCATTATTTCATAGAATGTTTCCATAATATAATTATAATACTAGTTCAATTTTTTATATATGGATTATATACTACCACTTTCTGACAAATTTATTCTATAGCACTAACGTTAATTTTTTTCATCCTTGATCTGCATGAAAAAGCACCACAGATACCGCTAGAAAATTAGTGAGTTCCTTTTCAAATATATGTTGTATTTTGTTAAACACTTTGACTTAAGTTAAATTATATTATGTGATATTATCTTATTTATAAACATATATAAAAGAGTTGGAATATAACACTTTCCAAATAAAAAATTAAACTTTTACATATCTGCTGTCATTTTTATTTTGATATTTACGTCTTAATGTTTAAAACTTGGTTCTTATACGATTATAGTTAACCTTCGAATTTGGTTTCGAAACAATTCTTTCATAAATTATTCTATAAGGTCTAGTGCAATACATTTTCGATATATTTCAGTGCACTTTTTTAATTCATAACAATAATGCCTAAAAATTATCCTCCTTACTGGTTAACCAGTAAGGAGGATACATATTATAGTTTATATTACAAAGTTTTTTCATTTAATAGTTAGTTGAAAATTCACCTTTAACATCTCTACTAAACAGTCTTTGTAATGCGTCTTTTGGAGGATAATTATTGTATATTATATCATATACAGCATTTGATATAGGCATCTCCACATTATACTTTTCTGAAAGTTTCATTAAAGCTTTTACAGTTGCCACTCCTTCAGCAAGCTTTTCATATTGCTGTCCTGTGATAAACTTTTCGCCAAACATTCTATTTTGACTGTGTTGTGAAAACAAAGTGGCTTCATAATCGCCAAGGTGTGCCAAACCATAAGCAGAAAGCTCGTTTCCACCCATTGCCTTTATAAGTCGTGAAACTTCTCTAGCTCCACGAGCCATAAGAGCCCCTTTGAGGCTAGAAAGATTCATACCATCTAGCATCCCTGCTGCTAGACCGATTACATTTTTTGCAGCTGCACCAATCTCAGTACCTATTATATCATCACCTAGATATAATCTTATAAGATCGCTAGAAAAATTAGTAACTACATCTTGAACAACATCTTTATCTTCGCTATCCACAACCATACAGTTTGGTATACCTGCCATAAAATCCTGTACATGTCCTGGCCCAACCCAAACACAAATATTTATATATTGCTTTATTGTGCTTTTCATAATTTGTGTAAGTCTTTCACCAGTTTCACTTTCAATACCTTTCATGCATAGAATAAATGTCTTACCATGTAAATTATATTGATTAAGTCTTTCGCAAAAATCTCTAAGATGTTGTGCGCTAATTGAAATAACTATATAATCAGAGTGCTCAAGTGCTTTTCCAAGATCAGGTTCTAATATAAGATTATCAGGCAAATCAAGATAAGAATTTTTTCTTTCTTTTATTAAATTTTCAAAATCTTTACTTCCTTCTCTTCCCCAAAGAACTACATTGTTTTTTCTGCTATGATAAACAGCAAGAAATGTGCCCCATCTTCCAGAGCCTAAAACCGTAACGTTCATATGTCTAACCTTTCTATTCTATTCTATTATATTATATTATTTTATATTAATTTATTAAAATCATAGTGTCTCATCATATATTGAGTTTTCTGTTTCTATTGATTCAGGTGAAATAGTAGCTACGGAATCAGAATTCAATTGTGATTCTGACTCAATGTCTTGTGACTGAAACACTTCTGATTTTGGATTACTTTCTGATGTTGATGTGTCAACATCAGACGAAGAAATAAAAGGTGCTGATGTATAACTATCAGACGAGCAAAACACACTATTAGTTGATGATTCTAAAAATTCGGAACTCATAACTTCACTACTGGATGAAAATACACTTGAAGTCATCATAGAAGATGAACTACTAATATATGGAGCCTCTCGTCTTATTGGAATATTTCCCCTTGCAGGCCTGTTATCGGGAACGATATGTTTATGTGAGCCTACATAATCGAGCAAAGCTTTATAACCATCTGATGTAAGATGAAGTCCATCTTTAGAAAAATATTTTGGTTTAGCAAAACCATTTTTGGGGTCTTTAAATACCTCTGCCATATTTAAAAATTTAAGATCTCTTTCCTTGCACATTTCTAAAAGTGCAAGATTTAGTTCATCGATATCTTGCATTTTTATGTTTGGATAATCTCTAATTTTGCATACTGGTAAAATTGAGGAAACTATTATATCTGAATATGGATAAGCATTTTCTATAGCATTAAGTGCTTTTTTATAGTAACGGATAAATTCCTCTGGAGTATTACCTCCAGCATTATTAGTACCAAAGTTAATTATTATTCTTCTTGGCTTGAGCATGCTAACTGCAGTAGGCATTGTTACTGGCTCTTCATAGCCTACAAACCACATGCATTTATTTACTACTACATTTTGTATAGGCATTCCTGTTGAGCCCAGTACATTTTGAAGCGACAAATGATTATATACTCCAAGACCTTCTGTGTTTGAGTCACCTATAAAAAGAGTTTCTCGAAAATAATTTTTATCATCAACATTACTTTTTTGAATTACAACATCATTATATTTATTAACTGCTTTTGTATAAGCATCTTCATATTTATTGTCAGTCATGAAATTCAAAGGTCGAGAGTCAGATGTAACTTTCTCTTTCATTTTACTTACTGATACTGGATTTTTACCTTTTCCAGCCAATGCAGTAATTGCTACTATGAGAATAAATAATAATAAAATTATTATCGTAATAAATTGTACTTTCAGATTTTTGTCAAGTTTCTGAAACTTGCCTATATATATTTTTAATTTATCTGGTAATGTATAATTATCACTTTTTTTATTCATTACTTACCATTTTCTCCTCTACCAAAATGTTCAAAAGTTCTTTTATATCCTCAATAAGTGCAATATTTTTATATTTTTCTAGCTCTTCCCTGTTGCCAAATCCATATAAGACACCGATTGCATCCATACCGAATGCTTCGGCTCCGATAAGATCAAATTTTCTGTCACCTACCATTATGACTTCTGTCGGTAAAAGTCTTGTTTGTTTAAGCACAGCATTTATTACATCTTCTTTTTTATTGACTTTACCATCCAAAGTTGCGCCACCAATAAAATCAAAATATTTTTTTATATCAAAATATTCTAAAATTTTATCCACGAAAATCCATGGTTTACTACTTGCTGTACAAAGTATATATCCTCGTTTTTTTAATTCTTGAAGGGTACAATTTACACCTGAATAAATTTTATTTTCAAACATACCTCCACATTCAGAAAATCGTTCACGATATTTTAATATAGCATCTGCAGCTTTTTCTTCACTGATAAGTTCAGAAAATGTATCTATAAGTGGTGGACCTATATATTTTTTCAAATTTTCTCGAACAGTTGGAATTTCATAATAATCGGTAGCATATTGTATAGAATTAAGTATTCCCTCTTCTGGGTTTGTGAGTGTACCATCAAGGTCAAAAAATATGGCTTTATACTTCATCAACTAACCACCCTATTAAATAATCAAATTATAGTATAACATTTATGATTGAAATTAACAAGAAAATTATTTATATAAAACAGTATTGTAACATAAAATTAAATATTACATATTATACTTTAAGCGATTGCTAATAAATATTTTATGGAGGATGACGATGACAATAGAAAATTGCACAAAAAAGGACTTTCTTACTAATAATAAAGATCGGTTTGGCATAATTGAAAACCCAAATTCTGAGGAATTTTTGGATATATGTGTTCAAAATGTGCGTTGCATAGGTAAAAAACATATAAGAACAAGTATCCCGCTTCCAAGTATAAATGGTGTTCTTAATAATTGCCACGGAATAGTTAGTTATCCTGGAGAAATAGATACTGACTATGCAAGCTTCCGTGTTACAGATGCTAAAGAAGAACTTGTTGATTGCATGACAGAGCATCCTGGTGTTAGAGTTACTGTAAATGGTCAGATAGTTGTTCGAAGTATGCCAAATACAGTTGGTTGTAATCCTTGCCCACCTACATATATTGCTATTCCTGTACAAGTAGTAGATGAAGTTCTTTATGATTTTTTCTCAACAAAAGATGGATCGTATATTCAAGATTTGAAAACAGAATTACCTTATATTGAAGGTTCTTGCATGGTTGTACAGTTAAACTGCTCAATCTACAAAGATACTTCTGGTCCATGTCCAAGATATGTTGCTAGAATTAGAGGTAATGTAGTTGATAAACTATGGAAAAAAGAGAATATTTGGATAGAAGGTATTAGACCTTATCCTGAAGATTCTATTACATTCTGTGATACTTTCAGCCCTGCATGCCCTTACGATGATGATGGATCATATTCTTCTTGCGACGCAACTAGATAAAATAGTTATTTCTACTAATATATCTTTATCTTGAAATATTCAAATTAAACATATTATAAAAATACTTCAAAAAAGCCACTCTTTAAAGAGTGGCTTTTTATTACAATATTTTAGCATTAGATATTATCATTTTTTAATACATCTATTATATTTTCTTTATTTACTTTTTTAATCGAGTACATCATAGTTGCAAAAACAAGAATGAATATACTAATTGTTGCAATTAACATTGCTGACCATGGTGGTCTAAACACTAATTCATATCCATCGCTAAATACAATTGCTATCAAATATGATATTACCGTTGAAACTATCAGTCCATATAATAACGACTTTGTTCCATATAATAATGACTCAAAGCTTAACATTCTATTGAATTCTTTTTTTGACATTCCTAAAGATTTCAACATAGCAAAATCTCTTCTTCTTAAAGATATATTTGTTGAAATAGTATTAAACACATTTGCAGCTGCTATAAGTGAAATCAAAACTATAAATCCATAGCTAAATACCTGTATTATGATAATCATATTCTTTTTATCGGCTCGTTCTTGTCCATTGTTGTACAATGTAGCAGAATTTAAATTAACAGATTTAATATATTCATAAACCTTATCTGCAACTTCGATACTTTCGGTCTTCATAAAATAACTTCCTGATGAGGCCAGTATATCAGGACAAGCCTCATATGGTAAGACCAAACTTATTTCATTTGAGTTTTCATCAACAAAAAATGGTTGATTAGAGATATAGTTACCAATAGCTATTTCTTCGTTAGAATCATTTGCACCAATAATTTTTTCTAATGTTTTATCTTTCAATATTTCTATATTTCTAAATTTACCATCTAAAAATACAGATATATTAGTGCATGCTACTGCTAAAGGTTCTTCTTTATTAAAATATTTATTTACATCAATATTGTTATCACTTGCTATTTTTCTAAACCGTTCATTATTGATAAAGTTTAAACTAGCGGATATACTATATTTTTCTGAATCGGACAAACTTGTATTTAATGGTTCATTTACTCTGCCTCTATAAATCACATAATCTTCCGATACATTTTTTTTATCAATAGGTGTTTGGAAATGTATACTCGTAGAGTATACCACATCCTCTACTCCTTCAATATTTCCGATATCCTCTAACAATTTTTCAATAGTAAGATTATTTTTTTGCATGTCAACATCAATATCAAACAATTGCAAATCATATTTTTGTGAATCTAACATGACTCCAGAAGCTTCAATTAAATAATTTATAAATGAGGATGCTGAAACAAAAAGTACTATACTCATAAATAAGCTAAACACAGTTGTTCTATATTTTTTCTTGCTTCTTTTGTAATATTTATCTGCTAGCATTCCAGGTGTTCCGAATATCTTATAAATAAATTTTGGTGTCTTTATCCTTTTAAGATTTTCTTTTATATCATTATTCTGTCTTATCGCTTCAATAGCTGAAACTTTTGTTGCTCGTTTCGCTGGAATATATACAGAAATCAAAACTGTTAATAATGCTATCAATACAGCTATGATAATTGAAATCATGGATACAGACATTTCCATTTCCAAAGGAAAACCTAAGGATTTGAACTTTTTACCTATAAGTTTTAATGTAACCCCTATTCCTAATATACCAGAAAAAATGCCTAAAGGTATGCCTATAGCACTCATAGATAAAGCTTCAAATATAACCATTTTCTTTATCTGCTTTTTGCTAGCACCTATTGAAGTTAATAATCCAAATTGTTTTGTTCTTTCAGAAACTGATATCGAAAAAGCATTGTATATCAAAGAAATAGAGCCAAACACAATAAGTGACATAACTATAGCACCGAGTCTTAACAATATACTTTCAAGGTTTCTGCTATTAGATACCCCCATTGCCATAAGAACCGAGGTATTAGATTCTCCTCCTGTACTATATTTGATTGAACCTTCTTTTAGAAAATCATATACTTCCCTTGAGTCTTTAACTCTAAAAAATACATCATACATATAATTAGAAGTTTCATTTAAATTAGGAAGCGTAAAGGCAACATATCCAGGTGAATTAGATTCCTCAAGTCTCCAATATACTTGTTCATAAAACCCTACAATAGTATATGAATGACTTTCTGTAATCATAAATTCTTCACCTAAGAAAACCATTCCATTATTAGTATATATATAACTAGGTTCTTGCTGTGTTAATACTTTACCGTCGAGAACTCGTTTTCCTAAATCTAAATCTATTGTATCACCTATCTTATATTTAAATTCTGTAAAAGAATTTAAATAATCAGGCAATATAATTTCGTTGTTTTTTTCAGGATAACGTCCTTCTGTTACTCTAAATGGTAAGTTGTTTTGTAAATCTGAATTTGCTCCAAGGAGATAAATGTATGGTTTATCTTCTTCCCATTTCTTATCTAATTTTGAAAATCCAATTTGTTGAATAAGGGTACTATCTTCTATGCGTTCATCTTTTATCATATTTTCATATGAATCATATGTCACGGAATTAAATCTTCCATGCCAATTACCTTCTTGATATATGGCAGTTTGTAACATATAGTTTTGAAAGCTGCTGATAAATGTGGTCACTGCACATATCATAGCAGTAGAAAGAATAATACCTATAATAGTTACAATAGTACGGCTTTTATTCTTTTTAAGGCTTTCTAAACTTACTTTATTGAATACATTCATTTTTTTAGTACCTCGTCTCTGAAAATCATTCCGTCTTCAATAGCTATTATTCTATCAGCTTGAAGTGCAATGTTCTCATCATGAGTAATTACAATTAATGTTTGTCCATATTTTTTATTAGAAAGTTTCAAAAGGTCTACAATTTCTTGACTGTTTTTTGAATCTAGGTTTCCTGTTGGCTCATCAGCCAAAACTACTGCAGGTGCGTTCATCAAAGCTCTACCTATTGATACTCTTTGTTGTTGACCACCAGATAACTGGTTTGGCAAATGTTTTTCTCTTCCTTCCAGTTTCAATGTAGTCAAAAGTTCACCCAATCTCTGTTTGTTCACCTTTTGCCCATCCATAAGCATCGGTAAAGTCATATTTTCCACAACATTAAGAACTGGTATAAGATTATAAAACTGATATATAAGGCCAACTTGTCTTCGTCTGAAAATTGCTAATTTTTCTTCATCTTGCTGATAAACATCTGTGTTATCCATGTACACTTTTCCACTTGTCGGTTTATCTATCCCTCCTAAAATGTGCAAAAGCGTTGATTTTCCAGAACCTGAAGGTCCGATAATTGCTACAAAATCTCCTTTATTAATTGAAAAGGATACATCATTTAATGCTTTTACTTGATTATCACCTTTGCCGTAAATTTTAGAAAGATGTTCAACTCTTAATATCTCCATATTCTTCCTCCTAACTTATTTGTTTATATTTTACAATATCTAAGTGACTATTGGGTGACTTATATATAACAAATGTGTCATATATCAAAAAGAACCGTAATTTATACGGCTCCTTTATAAAATCTTATGATAAATTTTGCACCACAAGGTGTGATATTTTCTGCTTTTATTATACCATTTTGAGACATAATTATCATTCTTGAAAGCGATAAACCTATTCCAAAACTTTTATCACTTGAATTTTCTCCCTTATAAAATCTTTCAAAAATATGCGGTAAGTCTTCTTCTTTTATTCCTGGACCATTATCACTTATGATTATTTCTGTGAAGAGTGCATTTTCACTAGCTAATATTGTTATTGTACCACCTTTTGGTGTGTGTTCCATACAGTTTTTAACAATATTTATTACAGCTTCTTGCGTCCATGAAATATCGCCATAAAAATTTCCTGAAGCTTCTACTATTAATTGTTGCTCTCTAATTTCTATCGGAACGGTTAATGGTTCGATTGCTTTATTTATGAAATCTACCATTAAAATTTTTTCCTTATTAAAAATTACCGTTTTTGCATCTATCTTAGACATTTTCAATAAAGAAGTTACTAACCAATCTATCTTAGATAATAATGAATATATTTCATTTATAGATCTTATTTTTCGATCTTGTGTAATATTAGGGTCTGATAAAATCGCAACTAATAAATTTATTGATGTTAATGGTGTTCTAATTTGGTGAGATATGTCTGCAATAGAATCTGCCAAATACACTTTATCCTCTAATAATTTTTGCTGCTGATCTCTCATTCTAATTGTCATTTTATGAATTTCGCTTTTTAGAATTGAAAGTTCTCCTTCAGAATAAGCATCTATTTCGATTTTATCATCACCATGTAAAATTTTATTCAAATCATCAGTTAAATTTGAAATCTGTTTATAACGTATTTTCATATTTAAAATGTATATTATAATAAAAATTATACACAGTAGCAATGTTAATTTACCATACCCAGGGCTTTCCATAAAAGCAATAGTTGTAAATACCACAGATATAATAATATATATAACACAGGTTTTTTTTATTTCATCATTGATCATAACTTTCATTTTCAATCTACCTTATAACCCAAGCCACGCACTGTTTTTATTATCTTAGGGTTCTGTGGATCATCTTCAATTTTTTCTCTTATTCTCTTTATGTATACTGTGAGTGTATTATCATTTACAAAATCTCCAGCAACATCCCAAATTGACTCTAACAACTGATTTCTAGAAAGAATAACCCCTCTGTTATTTAAAAAAGCAAGTAACAATCGATATTCTAAAGCTGATAAGTATAAGTTGTTTCCTTTTTTAGTCGCCGTCCCTTTTTCTGTATCTATTATTACATCTCCAATTTTTATTGTAGAATCCGTACCCTTTGTCAATCTTATAATATTTTTAATTCTCATAATAAGTTCCCTAGGTCTAAAAGGTTTAGAAATATAGTCATCGGCGCCTAATTCAAATCCTGTTAAAGTGCTATATTCATCTCCAGATGCTGTTAAAAAAATAATAGGTATATTATAATTAGATTTTATAGCTTTACAAACAGAAAATCCATTGCCCTCAGCCAAGGAAATATCCAGCAAAACAATATCAAACACTTCCTCAGAAATAGCCTGCATCGCTTTTGTTTGACCATTAACATTTTTTATATAATACCCTTCAGAAGTAAGAAATTCTGTAAGATTAACAATAATATCTTTATCATCTTCTACCAAAAGAATTTTTATCATGATGTGCCTCGAATAATTATATTTTTTATTTTCTACGATTAACTTTACCATATTCCATATTTAAATACAATAACAGTTCTTTCACATTATAGTTTAAGCTCTATCCTATATAGTTATAAAAAATAAATTATTTTACTAAACTAATTTAACAGACATAAGTATTATTAAAATCACACAAAATTTCATAAAATATTTGATGATTATATATTGACTTCCTTCGATTACTATTGTAAACTATAATTAAGATTACAACAGTGGTCGAAAGGAGAATATAAATGCACAAAAAAATGAATATTGCAAATAGTGAGCTGCCCATTATGAAAGTATTGTGGGAACATCCAAATCTAACTTCGCCTGAAATATTTGAACATTTAAGTGGCAATAAAAATACTTTCAAAACACTTCTTCAAAGACTAGTGGAAAAAAATGTTGTAACATCAACAGAAATAAACTCTAGAGTGTATCGATATAATGCTAATATTTCAAGAGATGAATACACAGCTATCGAGCGAAAAGGGTTCTTACAGAAAGTTTTTGATGGCTCGAAAGAAAAAATGTTATTAAACTTTGTAAAAGAAGAAAATATTACTAAAGAGGAACTTCAAAAGCTGCTTGACATGATTGAGAGGGACTAATATGTATGATTTTCTTGCTCATGTAAATAAACTAAGCATAATATTGGCACCTATATTTTATAAACTTCTTTTTCTATCTGTAACAGGCAGTATAGTGGGCGTATTAATATTTATTATTCGTAAAATATTCGATAAAAAAATACCACCTCTTTGGAAATATATTATGTGGTCAGTTGTTACACTATCTCTTATCATGCCTTTTAGATTTACTAGTCCTATATCATTAACGAAAGATATAAGTGAAATAGAGAACATATCTTTTCGAGAGGACTATGATGTAATTCAAAATGAAAAATTCCTATATAATCGAGGTGAAAATATTGATATAGAAAAATCCCAACAATTAAAAAATGAAGCTGATATTTTATTTTATAAATCACTTATTTTTGATATTATAATCCCTTTAATATGGTTTTTTGGGATGATTTTTTCTCTAATTTTTATAATTGTAAACAAACTATATTTATCTTATAAAATCAAAAAACATTCCATCAAAACAGATAACTTTGATGAAACATTAAAAATATGCAAATCAAAATTAGATACAAACAATAATATACAAATAGTGTATCAAGACTATATCGACTCCCCTGCACTTACTGGATTTATAAAGCCTAAAATACTTTTGCCTAAATACGCAACTGAAATTAGTAATGACAGTTTGTATTATGTAATTTTACACGAACTTGCTCATTATAAACGCAAAGACATGGTTATAAATTATATTTTACTTGCAGTACAATCAATCCATTGGTTTAACCCATTAGTTTGGTTTGTGTTTAAATTTATACGTGAAGATATGGAAATAATGAATGACAGTTACGTTCTTGAAAAAATAGGTCCTGAACATAGTAGAGGTTATTCAAAGTCACTTGTCGAAGTTCTAGGATTATCACATAATATTTCTTTTATACCAAAGCTACTTTGTATGACTGATGGCAAAAAGAATGTAGAAAGGAGAATCTCTATGATTAAATTAGGAGAATCATTCAAAAAACACAGAATAATAGTTGCCGTATGTTGTTTAGCAATTATTTGTTTAGTTGGTGGTTTATTTTTATCACATAAAACAAATGATACACAAAAAAATTTGAAAGTCATGTGGGAAAATCGCACAGAATATGTAGGAAAAAATTCTAATGTTGGTAATATTATCTACAGTCAAAAATTCCCTGAAAATATTATTGTTGAAAATTTTGAATTAGGTACTAACCAACCACCATATTCAATAAAAATAAATACTAAAACTGACACAGAAACATTAAATTTCTATTCAGATAGTTTAAATCAAAGTAAATTCTCTGAGATATCTTTTGTAATTTTTTCTCTTGTAGAAAATGTTGAGCAAATTACATTTTCTGTTGATGATGGAAAAACTCCATTTGATGTGACATTTTATCGAGATCAAGCAGATGATATTTTAGGATATAGGGGTTTTGATAAAACAGAAACTTTTAATGATTTTAATACTACTTATAATGATATTGTAAATAAGGTAAATGCTCATTACGAATCTTTGAATGAAAAAGCAAATGGTCAAATGTCATCTTCCGAAAAAGCTATTGATGATTTAATTAAAAGCATCACTAAAACAGACGAGGCTATAAAATTCACAATACCAGAAAGTTATGATTCGCCTAAAGACTGGAATATCATTATATCTGGTCGTAAAGAATTCCATGACGGTATGTCTATGAGTGAACACTTATTTGAAGAAGAAAATTCTGAACATAAATGGGAAAAAGGAAAAGAATATTCTATCACTTTAGAAAATCAAAACTTTACAGATCTTTCTATGGATATTTATCTTCAAGATGAAACCGTACAAACCATAGATTTGCTAAATCTTCCTAACAATGATGAAAAAAATCCACACTCAAATTCAGATTATAAATATTTAACTTTCCCTGCATATAAAGAAACCAATACTGAAAATTTGCCATACATTGATGAAATTAACAATACGCCTAAATTTGATGTTATAATGAGCAATATTCCAGATAGTTGGGAATTTAAAACAAGCAATAACGGCGAAAAAAATATTCCGGGCGGAGAATTCTATACACCTGTTTATATTTATGAAAACGATAAGTTAATTGGGTATATCGGGTTTAATAAATTTGAATTATATACAGATGAAATCCAACCTGAAAATTATTATCAGACAGTATATACAAACCTTAGAATGTCGATATTTTTTAGCTGGGATCCTTACAAAGCTGTAACTCGAAATGATGTTTCAGAAACAGGAATTGCAGATGTTTGGTATCTCGATCAATCTGAAATTTCAAATCATCCTGGAGCTATGCCAGATGTGCCTTCATATGAAACAAAAGGTATTTTATCATATAACAAGGACTTAAAAGTATATATAGGCATGGCATTTCTCCCAAATGCTGTAAGTGAAGAACAGATTCAAAAAATTGCGGAAACGCTTACAATAAAATCTAAATAAAATAATTAAGAGCTAGCACATCATTTTAAATGTGTTAGCTCTTAATTCATAACTCATCAATTAAATTTATTTTTTATTAAGTATATTAATTATTCTTTATTATTTTATACTTTCACCCGTAACTGCATCAAATATAAATTTTTCTATCATTTTATCATAATCATAACTATACTTTGTAAATATAATCTGTTTTTGCTTCTCATCATAACTCAGTTCATAGACAACACGCTCATCATTTTCTAAATATTCTTGTGTACCTATAAAATATGGATATTTATAATTAAATTTATAAAAATCTTCCAGTAAATGATTTGAAACTTCTACAGAAACTCCAACATCAGTGAGTAGAATATGTTCGAAATCTCCATAATTACCTACACTAGCGTTACGATTAATTTGCTTTAAATATTTTTCTGCATAAGCTCTCTCTTGCTTTTTTAAATTCTCTATATCGGATTCTTTTTCTTTAAAAATTCTATTGCGATATCTTTTCGGAAACATTTCATTTATAGATTCTTCATAACGATTTCCATCTTTTGGATACTCAATTTCAACATAATTATTTTTATGAAGAGTAATTATCGCTGGTATAACTCCACTTCCTGATACTTTTACTAAATTTCCATTTTGAAAGCCATAATTCCCAACCATTGTTAATGTATATATTTTTTCTATGTCTTCCTTTTGCTCTGTTCCTAAAATTATATGACCTTCTCCAAAACATTCACCTTCTAAATATACTTCACTTTCTGCTTTAAGTGCTTTAACAATCGCTTGGTCATTAGTAAGTGGTTCAAACGAATTTGACTCTATTACATTATTGTTAATCTTAATACTGTAATATGCATAATTTTCTCCAAATTGAACTTTAAATTCATACAAATATGATGTATCTGTTTCTAAACGCACCAATATCATACTATCATCAAATTCTTTTAATGTTTCTTCTTTACCATTTACATATCGTTTAAGCCCTACAATTTTAAATTTATGTTTTCCTTTTATATTATCAGTATTAAAGTCTGATGGAGTGCTTGACATACTTAAGAATATATTTGCATTTCTATATCCCCCATCATTATAAGAAATAGCTTTATCATACTCCATTTGAGTATATGAAATTGAATCCGAATCCACCCCATTCCAAGAATATGCCCCCAAATTCATTGGAATTACTCCATTCTCTGAATAAGCATATAAGATTGGTGGTTTTTCTTCAATTTTAGGATTACTTAATAAACCAAAAGCTGTTAATAACACTAGCGTAGCTGTTAATAAGCTAACCCCAAATATAGGTTTTTTATAATTTAATATGTTTTTTATTCTACTCTTAGTATCACCTTCGCCGAAAGCAAGCGATATTGAATGTATAATCTTACTAGAAGTGCTAAATCTTAAAAGTAAGTTAGAATATTCTGCCTTTACATCATCATCCATGCTATTCATAACAGATTCATCACAAGACATCTCCATATCTTTTCCAGATAAGCAAAATGCAATCCAAACAAATGGGTTAAACCAGTGAATAGATAATGCTATAAATCCAATAACCCTTGTAATATGATCTAAGCGTTTAATGTGACACAGCTCATGCTTAATAATATATTTTTGCTCTTTTTCTGTCAAAAAGGATGGTAGATAAATTCTAGGCCTAAAAAATCCACTTACAAATGGTGTAGAAATATGATCTACAATATAAATATTATCTTTAAATGGCATTGCAATTATCAAATTTCTTTTTAATTTTATAAATTCCAAAATATTGTATGCCAAAATAAATAAAACTCCTAGTGCCCAAATATATGACAATTTCTGCAATATTGTTTTTTCAACCGTCTTTGGAAATGATGTTCCATCTTCACCTGTTACGCCATAATAGTTTTTATTTCCTGATGGTATATGTTTATTTCCATTTTTTATATCATCTTCATATTCGGGTGTGTTATCATGAAATATATTTATTTTGCCAACATATTCATTCGCCCACTCTGAAACCAATGAATTATCTTGTATTTTATGCGGTATCAAAGAAAATTCACTCTCAAATGACAGTGGACACAATAGTCTTACTAGAACCACTGACCAAAGAATATACGAAAAAATCTTAGGTGATTTTTTAAGAAAAATTCTTGCAATTAATACAAAAATAATAACATAAGTTGCAGCTACACTCATATTAAGAACTGTTAAAAACAAGTTATTAATCATTATCTTTTCTCCTTATATGAATCAATAAGTTGCTGTATCTCACTCACCTCTTTATCAGATAAATTTTTTCTTTTAGAAAACGCAGCTAAAAATTTTGGAAGCGAGCCAGCAAATGTTTCTTCTAAAAAAAGTTCACTTTGCATAGCCATATATTCATCTTTAGATACAAGAGATTTAACAGAGCCATTTTCATTTATAAAAATACCTTTTTCACATAGTTTTCTAAGCACTGTATATGTTGTAGACTTTTTCCAAACAAGTGCCTCAGCTGCAAATTTCACAAGTTTTCCAGATGATATAGGCTCATTTTCCCATATCAAATCTGCAAATTTCATTTCAACTTCTCCAAGTTTATATTTTACCATTTTATTTCTCCTTTCGGTCTATCGTTAATAAACTATATTAAGTTTATCATCAATAAACCAAATTGTCAACTATGCACACTAGTTAATTATTATAATATTTTTGATTTTGAATTAAATAAAAAATCCTAAGATATAAATTAAATTTATATCTTAGGATTTTCATCAATTTTATATGAATATGTTTTATTTTAAGTGCTACTATTGTCAATCATTATATTTTTTTAGTAATGCATCAAATTCAGGATCTTTATTTAGGAAATCATTTTTTCTATCATCAGCAATAGAAGTAATAATAGCTTTCTGCATTTTTGCAACAAATGCTGAATCTATTTCTTTTGTTTTGATATGCCTATAGAGTGGAGAAGTATTTATATTCCATTTTTTATCAAGAGATTTCAACAGCTGTAAAAGAATTTTTAAACACTTCATTTTATTTTTACTACTATAATATAACTGAAATTTAGCCATATATGAAGTATATTCCCATAAATCAAAAATGTTTGATACCTTTTGTGAAACATCAGCAATATATTCTGCATCTTCCATGCGATTGTCATTTATCGCTATTTCCATTAGTGTTAATAGTGTTTGATTTATTTCTGTTGTTAAAGACATCAGTTTTTCTTCTTCAATTTTAGCTGCATCATCTAATTTTCCAACTTTAATATAAAGTTTTGCTTGAATATCTTTTTTATCAATCATATCCTTTTCTGGCAAAGAGTTCAATAGTTCTTGAGCACAATCATATTTATTTTGATTTATTAATTTAGAAATCAATATTGATTTTGCGTGATTTTGAATTCTCAAATCTGGGCTTTTCATGGCACGATGATATAACTTTTCTATATTATTTTCATAATGTTCTCTATTATTTATTTTAGAATTCATCATCAATGCACCATCTAAAAATGATGCTGTATTTAATATAAGTAAATAACAACTTGGAAATTCTTTTATTTTATTTATAGCAATCTCATAAACTTTTTCAAAATTATGCTTGTTTTGATATTCTGCTAAATCATTAATAAAAATTGTAATTTCTTTTTCTGATAAATCATTGCTAAAAGATAATAACGTGTTCAAATCCGTATCTAATAACCTTGCTAAAGCTGGAAGTAATGTTATATCTGGATAAGAATTGCCTTTCTCCCATTTATTAACTGCCGGCGTTGTTACTCCCAAATATTCAGCTATCTGCTCTTGTGTAAAATTTTTAGCAATGCGTCGCTCTTTAATTATTTCATTTATTTTCATATGGTTTTTCTCCTTGGTTAACTAATATTAGTATAACAACATTATTTACCTGTTTCAATTTACTGTTTTTTAATTTTATGTCAATGATTTTAACTACCAGTAAATTATGACTCAATCTTTTTTTGATAGCATATATTGTCACAAAAAAATAGAAAGGCTAAGCCTTTCTATTATTCATATTTACCTCTAAGAACCGCTGTTAACTGGGAAATTAAATCACCATTACCATTAACAGTAATGTTTCCTACATTTTCGCAAATTCGTTCTACGTATTCAAGTTCCTTAAGTTTATAGAGCGTTTTATTTTCATCCATTAACTTAGCAGTATTTAGCAACGAGCGTGTAGAAGCTACCTCTTCCCTGCGTGCAATTACATTGGCCTGAGCTTTTTTCTCTGCAATCAAAACAGTATTCATAATGTCACGAATTTCGCCAGGTAAAATAATATCCTTAACACCACCATTCACAATCTCAACAAAAAGCTCTTTTTCCTTTTCCTTTAGGTGTTTTAAAACATACTCTGATAATTGATTTTTATTTTCCAATATCTCATCAATTCGATACTTTCCTATAAAATCACGTAAAGCAAGTTGTGCAACAACATGTATCTGTTCTACATAATTATCAATTTGTGTTGCTACATTTACATAATCAGTTATACGGTAGTTACAAACAAAATTAATTCTAACAGAAACTTTATCCCGAGTTAATATTTCTTGACCAGTTATATCCATTTTAGTAAGACGAGTGTCAATATATTCAGTATCAACATTAACATCTGTTCGCCAAAAGTAATATGTACCCGCATCCAATATTTTAACTAATTTTTTGTTAAAGTAAAGTCTTGCTTTTTCATATTGAAATACTTCCACCTTAATATAAAGGGATTCTGGAATTTTAGAAAAAATATATTCAGGAATCTCTTCTCCAACCTCTGGAGATTTTACATCAATCATAGTGAACTGATGAACATCGTATGATGTAAAGTAAGCATATTTACCAGTAGTTAAAACTTCTTTAAAATTACCATTTACAAAATGTAGAGCTATATGGCAATCAGATACTTCTACTGAAATAGTATTAGCACGAATATCTTCATTTTTTAACAACATATCTAGTGTTGCGTATTCAGACTGCAATGCCTTATCAATTTCTTGAACCTCTATTATTTTATCTCCAAATATATAATGCTTTCCCGAAGATAACATTTTTACAAATTTACCATTTTTAAAAAGTAGTCCTCTTTGATTTTCATTAATAATTGTTTTCATATATATCCTCCAAAATTTTAAGTTTATTGAAAAGCCACCAATATATCTTTTACGGTGACAACATTAAGTCATCTTAATAAAAAGCGGAAAGTGTTGCTTTTGGCTTTTTACGCCGAAATACGATATCCTATTATCAACAAGGTAAAAGATATATTGCTTTAAGATTCATTCACACAAGTTAAAAGTCTAAAAGCGTTGTGACTTTTTTGTAATTACATATCTGTTTGTTGTATTTTGATTATTTCCAGCCAATTGGTGAAGATTTTTTCTTCAGCAGGATTTGAACTTGCAATTAAATCTGTCATTATTTGACTCTATAATACAATTATTTACTTGGCATACGCTTTGGAATATCCTCGCGCACCGCTGTGAATTAATACACACACATAAAGTAATCTTGTAAGTACTAGTATATAGTTTATATGTTGCTTTATCACGGAAAAAAAGTTGCGAACTCTTATTTTAGTTCGCAACTTTTTTGTAGTATTAATCGTTCTTTTATTAAATTTACAAATCTTTGTGGCCTTTGGACTTTTACGAATGGTCCAAAAGAAAGTATTCTTATTACAAGTTCGGTTTCATCATTCACATCATAATAAATAGTTACTTTATACTTGTTATCAGAAATTCTTTCTGCCTCTTTTTTAAAGTGAGCAAAATGCAATAAAAATCTCTCTAAAGAATTTCTTTCATCAAATAACTCCACAATAAAATATCTTTCACAATAATCAGATAAAATTGTTTTATCTAATCTTGAATCACCAATAATATCACACTTTTCTATTCTAGAAAGATTTAGTGTATTCATCTCTCTTCCATCAATAATATTTACTCTAAATCTATCATCTTTTTCAGAATACTCAAAATCAATAGGAGTTCCAATGAAAATTTTTCTGTTACCTTTCATACTTACATACTCAGTATTGATAATTTTATTTTCTTTTATGGCTGACAGAATTATACGAAAAATACTTATATACTTTTCATCCTCAAAACAATCGCCATCATTATATTTATCAAAAACAATATAATCATCTGGTAAAAACAACGGTTCGACATCTTTAAGAAAATCAAATTTCACATCAAACAATTTCATTCTTTTATCTAGAGATATAGCTTTTAACCACCTAAGTTGGAGTGTAGATAGAGGAATTGATGGCGAGTGTTTTATTGGGGTTTCAAAATTAGGCGAAATCAATTTAAATTTTCCTTTTTTTATTGCAGAAGATATTTCTGTATAACTTTCTAAAAATGCTTTTTTATCTATGACTTCTTTCATTGTTTTTTCATTAAGATTTCCATCTATAGCTAAATTCAACATTGAAGCTATTACTGAATAATACACGCCATATATCTCATTGAATATCATTATACTTCACCTTAAATTCCATATATTTTATACATATCTTCAATATCTTTTTTAAATCTATGTTCTGTCTCTTTGTTAGAAAAACTAATTTTTGTTATACGACAAATAAAAGTTCTTATCCAAGGAATCATTTCATTAGTGTCATATACATCAGCAGAAAAATAACACGTATTTTTATCAATCCTAGCTACTTTACCTGTTCTTTTTTCTCTTAATAATCTATTGTACACATATTCTTCATCATCATCTATATGTATAGTGAATTCTACATGCTCAATTATTCCTTTTCCTATAGAAACCCCCCATAAATTAGTTTTTACATTTTCAAAAAAATTAACCGCACGGTTATAATCTTCCAATTCTATTTTTTCTTTTAATTTTATTGATTTTATATAATCTATCCTATAAAAACCTATATTATCATATCCTGGGTTATATGACAAAAGGTACTGTCTTCCATTTTGCGTACTCACATAAATTTTTATTGGTATTACTTCTATAATTTGTTCTGAATTTTTATGTAATGATTCATAAATAAACTCAACTTTTTTCTTATCATAAATTGCGCTAAAAATATCAAATAATATCTCACTATCAATAGCACTATTTATATAATGATGCTTAAAATAAAAACAGCTTTTACTATCAAATATATCTAATAAAAAGCTACCAATTACACCACACCCTGCAACTTCAGAAAAAAAACTAACTGAATCTAATAAATTATCAATATTTACAT
>JAHHTS010000036.1 GCA_020024475.1 Oscillospiraceae bacterium | reverse complement strand
CTCAACCATACTACCACCATCCATACTACCCGTTTCATTCGGGTCAGTGGTCATGTGTGCGTCATTATCCATAGGCTTGCCGATTTCAGCGTGCCAACCCTCATCCGGTGCAGGAGCCGGAGGAGCCGGAGGAGCCGGAGGAGCCGGAGGAGTAGTAGGTGCAGGTGCAGGAGGAACCGGTGCAGGCTCTACAGGTGCCGGAGGTGCCGGAGGAGTTACGGGCTTCTCAGGAGCAGGTTCTGCTGGTTTTGGTGTAGGAGCTGGTTTCTGAGGTTCTGCCGGTTTTTCTGGCTTTACTTCTGGAACCACTACTGGTTTCTCTTCACCTTTGTTTGCTGTTGTGTCTGCTTTATTTGCTTTACTACCTTTTGAAGATGTTTCTTTATCTTCTTTTTTATCAGATGTTTTATCGGAATTTGTTTTTACATCACTATTGATATTACTTTCAGAAACACTTTCTATTTGTGATGATGTAGAATTGCTTGAGCTTTGGCTGTTTGGATTTTCTTCGCCACCACAAGCTACTAAACTTACTAAAAGTGCTGCTGTGATTAACAAGCCTATAGCTTTTTTCATAAAATATCTTTCCTTTCTATAGTATTTTCTTAAATACATCAACTAAATTTACGCTGTAATTATACAATTATTTCCAGCAAAATGCAACGAACTATAAAAATAAATATCTTTATATTTCAAACTCTCCGCTATCAATTACACCCAATTCACGCAACATACGATAAAGACGGCTAGCCGGTAAACCCATTACATTGTAATAATCACCATCAATATTTGAAATATATTGTTTTCCAAATTCACACTGTATGCCATAACCACCAGCTTTATCATATGGCTCATCAGTACTAATATATTTATTTATTTCTTCATCAGGGATGTGATTGAAGTTAACTTTTGTTTTTTCAGTAAAAGTGTACATTATGCCGTCCTTGTATACACTTACAGCTGTGTAGACATTATGAGAATTGCCTGAAAGCCGGCTAATCATTGAATATGCCTCTGCTTTATTTTTAGGCTTGTCCATAATTTTACCTTTGAAATCAACAACTGTATCACTGGCAATTATGACCATGCCTTTTTCTCTAACAAGATTAACCCCGGCAATACATTTATCTTTTGAGCGTCTTACAGCTTTTTCTTTTGTAGAGAGCTCTAAATATTCTTTTTCTTCTATCTCTGGTGATATCCGAGTGAAGTTTTTAATTATTTTAACAAGAATTTCTTTTCTTCTAGGTGATGTAGATGCTAAATAAATTCTCATAATTAACTTACCCTATCATAAATAAACATCGCAATACCAATTGTTATTATCTGTGCTACTGAAATAGACATTGAAAATCCAAATGTAATTTTAATAATCTCCAAATCAAGAACAGCTGGGTTTGATGCTGAAAATCCTATTGTATTTGCATATCCAAGCCATGATAATGCTGGAATACCTCTAAAAACCCCCGCTAGCAATGAACCTATTACGATACCTGCTAACAAGTAAAATAAAAATAAAAATGTTCTCTTCATATTTTCTCCCAAAATATTATGGCAGATAATATTTATCCGCCATAAATTTAATTATAATGATGCTTTAGAATATAGGCCTCTTGTAAAATCCGCACCAAAAGGTCTAGCGTCACAGAATATTTTTGTTATCTTTTCAACTTCTTTTCTATTTTCTATTGTGAAATTAAGTGAAATGTAGTCAGCATTTATCTGTGACTTTTTATCTCCGATATAAAGTGGAATTGGGTTGAATATTTCTCTATAACCTTGAATTCCACCATGGCAACGAAGCGGAAGTTTCATTCCTTTTCTATCTGTGAGTATTCCTGTTCCGTCACATTCTGCACAAGTTCTTACATTGTGCATAGGGCAAGATTTAACAAACATCAGTGGAATATGACCATATCCAATAACAATAGTTTTAACTTCAGATGTTATTTTGCCTATCTGTTCAAGTGTGATTTCTGGGCTAACCGTTATTGTATTCACTCCCAGAGTTTTATACTCTGTCGCTGCTAAACTATTGGAAATATTGAGTGTAAATGATGAGAAAATTTCACAACCTTTAACAAATGGAATATGCCCAATATTCTGTACGCAAAAGCGATTATACCCTTTATTTTTAGCATCTTCTACTTGCCGTTTAATTTGGCTTTCTTTGCCAAATAAATCACGCGAAAGTTCAAGCACAACCTTATTTTCTATTTCAGTTGGAATCACATCAATATACTCAATAGGAATTGTAATATATTCAAATCTATCACATATATTAAAAGGGATTTGTTCTATATTTTCAAATCTCGCAACAAGTTTTGGATGCGAAAAACGAGGCAACTGTTTTGGAATAACATATTCACAAACTTTATGCGGAACAACTTCTTCTCTTTTTGCTAAAAGTTTTTCAACTAGTTGTCTTCTTGCAGAATTTACAGCTGAAAGTGGTATGTACTTATTAGCAATAAGGTTACATTCAGCATTTCTAACATAAAATGGAGTTCCTCCTAACTTTTCGAGTGATGTGCGCAACGACTTTTCAAAATCTTTATCTGTGTCACAAACCTGTGCCTCAAATCTCTGAGTAAATATATTATCACCATCTGTAATAGTAAGCGCACTTTCTTTTTCACCCATTTCAAAAGTAAAATCAATAGGCACATATTGTCCTTCACGGCGATAAAGTTCGCGAAGTTTAGGAAGCGTAGCTTTAGTTTTCCGAGTGTCCTCTTTTGTTCTTACGCCAAATACAGATTTGTTCAGTTTGCCTTCGAAAAATCCATTTGTAAATCCTGAACGGCTAAATGTCTCAGCCAGTAATTGTTTGTCAAAACGGTTGCCAGCTAACGCTTTTCTTGCATTATCAACTGCTGATGCAACATACTCTGGTGTGCGAAGTCTACCTTCTATTTTTACACATTTTACTCCAATTTTCTGAAGAGCTGGTAACATTTCCATAGCACAGAGATCTTTTAAGCTCAAATGATTATCGTCTTTTTCACCTCTTGCAGACATAGGTAATCGACAAGTTCCTGCACAGCGTCCCCTATTACCACTTCTTCCACCTAAAAATGCGCTTGCATAACACTGCCCTGAAAGTGACATACAAAGTGCTCCATGTATGAACACTTCAGTTTCAATACCACAATTTTTCGTTACTTCCTCAACTTGTTTTAGAGTCATTTCTCTTGCTAAAATAACTCTTTTATACCCCATTTCTTTAAGCAATAATGCACCCGCCAGATTATGTACAGCCATTTGTGTCGACCCATGAAGTGCTATCGAAGGCGTGACTTCTTTTATTATTTTAGCGCTTGCTAAATCTTGAGCAATAACAGCATCAACACCACAATCCGCTATCTGTTTTACTGTATTTTTAAAGGCTTCAAGTTCTCTATCATAAATGATTGTATTAAGTGTAACATTTACTTTAACATTTCTTGCATGACAAAATCCAACAGCTTTTTTAAGTTCTTCAAAACTGAAATTTGCTGCTGATGCTCTTGCATTAAAGCTCTGCACTCCAAGGTACACCTCGTTTGCACCACTATAAACTGCTGCAACAAGATTTTCCATATTGCCGGCAGGAGCTAATATTTCTATTTTGTTATTCATTATTTCCTCTTTGATTTTTGAGATACTGAAGATCCACTTTTAGCTTTTCAAGCTCAATTTTAACTTTTTCAGCTTCGCTTCTTGCGTTGTTTGCATCTTCCAAATATTGTTTTAGTTGTACACGCATATTATCAGCGGAACTATCTGATTTGTCTAATTTATCTAAGTATGTAAGTGCGCAAATAACCGCTGCAGCTGTGATTGAGGCTGATGGACTTTGTTCCATTATCTGTCGCATATCATTATCTAGAACACCTGCTAACTCAAGCACATGTTCCTCACTGTCAGTTGAATTAATTGTATAACTTGTACCTGCTATATTAAGCTTTATTTTGTTTAAAGGCATGGTTGTCCTCCTAAATTAAATTATAATATATCAAAAAAGATATATTCATCCAAATTTATAATACTATATATTATATATTTAAGCAACAAATTTATATAAATTTTACCTTATTTGGGTTGAAAGATTTTTTTATTATATTTATAATCTAATATATATGGTTATTTTTAACCATATAACATTAATTTTACGTTCTGATTTCTTATAGAAAGGAATTAAATCATGCGAAAAAATATAACTGCAAAAGAATTTGAAGAGCTTATAAAATTCACTCTTGAGCATGAGTACTCCACAGATATTAAAAGTGCCTCGTATGAGGTAATTTATAAAGCAACCGCACTGGTAGTTAGAGAAATTTTAAGCACACAACAAAAACAATTTATTGCAAAAGCTAACGGGAACGGTTCAAAACAAGTTTATTATCTATGTATTGAATTTCTAATGGGCAGAAGTCTTAAAACAAATCTTTTTAATCTAGGCATAGATAAAATTGCTCAGCAGGCTTTCCTAGATATGGGAATAAACATCGATGCTATTTATGAATGTGAGCCTGATGCTGGGCTTGGCAATGGTGGCTTGGGTAGACTTGCTGCTTGTTTTCTTGACGGCATTGCCTCGGATTCATATGCTGGTGGCGGATATTCGATTTTATACGAATATGGTATGTTCAAGCAAAAAATAGTAAACGGTTGGCAACAAGAAGAGCCTGATAATTGGTTGCCAGGTGGTGAGGTTTGGCTAAAAGCGCATCCTAACCACTCAGTCGAAGTTAAATTTGGTGGACACGTTGAAGATAGATGGTACGATAATTATCATCACACAATTTATAAAGACTATACAAGTGTTATCGCTGTTCCATACGATATGTACATCTCCGGTTATGGTTCTGAAGGAGTTTCAAAATTAAGACTTTGGAAAGCTAAAAGTCCTACTATTGATATGGATAGTTTTAATCGTGGCGATTATCTTGCCGCAATTAAATCTGGAAGTGACTCTGAACTTATTTCAAAAGTCCTTTACCCTAATGATAACCACCTTGAAGGTAAGATTCTTAGATTAAAACAACAATATTTTTTATGTTGCGCAAGTATCAGTGATATAGTTAACATGCACATGGCCGTATATGGAACATTGGAAAACCTTGCAGATAAAGTTGCAATTCATATAAACGATACGCACCCTACACTAGCAATCCCAGAGCTTATGAGAATTTTACTTGATGACTGTGGCTTTAGTTGGGATCAATCTTTTAACATAGTGAAAAAAACATTTGCATATACAAACCATACTGTTTTACCTGAGGCTTTGGAAAAATGGAATGTAAGTATGTTTAAAGAAACTCTTCCTCGTATTTACGAAATAATTGAAGAAATGAACCGCCGTGAAAGAATAGAATTGTTAGAAAAATTTCCTGGAGATTATGGAAAAGTTGACTATATGAGTCTTATTTTTAATGGAGAAATTAGAACAGCAAACATATGCTGTTATGTTTGTCATTCAATTAATGGTGTTTCTCAACTTCATAGTCAAATTATAAAAAATACAGTTTTTCATGATTTCTATTTGTTTGCACCTGAAAAATTTAAAAATGTAACAAACGGCATAGCATATCGTCGTTGGCTTATACAGTCAAATCCTCGTCTTTGCAAATTGCTTGATAAAAAAATCGGAGATGGATACAAAAAAGATGCTCTTGAACTAAAAAAACTTGAAAACTTCAAAGACGATAAAGAAACTATAAATCAGCTTCTTGAAATAAAATATCAAAACAAAGTTGATTTTGCAAAATATATTAAGGACCTTACGGGTGAAATTATAAACCCGGATTCAATTTTTGATGTTCAAGTTAAAAGACTGCATGAATATAAGCGTCAACACTTAAATGCACTTAATATAATTAGTGAGTATCTTTTTATAAAAGAAAACCCTGATGCTGAATTCATTCCTAAAACATATATCTTCGGGGCTAAAGCGGCCTCCGGTTATTATATGGCGAAACAAATTATTCGCCTTATCTTCGCTATTAAACAAATGGTGGAAAGCGACCCATTAACAAAAGATAAGCTCCATATTGTTTATCTTGAAAACTACTCTGTGTCCACAAGTGAAAGACTGATGCCAGCAAGTGAAGTTAGTCAACAAATTTCTTTAGCAGGTAAAGAGGCTTCTGGTACCGGAAATATGAAATTTATGATAAATGGAGCTATAACTTTAGGAACTTATGATGGTGCCAATATTGAAATAAAAGAAAACTGCGGTTCTGAAAACTTTATTCAATTTGGTATGTTTCCAGAAGAAGTTAAAAAACTTTCAGCAGATGGATATAATCCAAGACAGTTTATTGCAAAAAGTAAAGCTCTTCAAGATGTTATTTCATTATTAGAGGGTGGTATTGCGGGAAATTACTTTAATGAAATTCTTGATAATCTCCTAACTAATGACCCATTTATGGTTATGGCTGATTTTGACGACTATCATCGTGCACAAAAAGAATTGCAAATAATTTATTCAGACAGAGAACGCTGGGGCAAAATGAGTCTTATGAACATTGCAAACGCCGGAGTTTTTTCCGCTGATAGAGCGATCGAAGAATATGCACAAAACATATGGAATATTCCGAAGGTAAAATAATTTTATGTATTATTTCAATAGTAGAAACGAATATCACAAAAAGCCTTTTGGCGCCATAAAAGAAAACTCAACCATAACTTTTACGGTTGTAAGTGATCACGAAACTGTCGCCCCTTTCCTTTGTATAAAAAAAGATGGTGAAATTGAAAATCATATTTTAATGAGTATAGAAAGCAATGAAAATGGAATAGTAAAATTTACCACTGAATATATTTTCGATGAAGTGGGATTGTATTTCTATTGCTTTAAATTTGATAAAGGAAAATATGGCATTTTTCACACCGGTCACGGTGACGGAACTATTTGTAGCCAAGGTGAGTGGTTTTTGCAAACCGTTTATAGTTCAGATTTTTATACACCTGACTGCTTCAAAGGCGGCGTGATGTATCAGATTTTCCCTGATCGTTTTTTTGAAAGTTCTCCTAAGTATAAACTACACTTTACTGATAGACATTACATATTATCTAAAAGCGATTTACCATATTTTGATGACAATGAAAACAGTGAAAAACAAATTACAACTGATTATTTTGGTGGAGATTTGCAAGGTATAATTCAAAAATTAGATTATGTTAAAAACTTAGGTGTTAGCTGTATCTATCTCAATCCTATATTTGAAGCACACTCTAATCATCGTTATAACACTGCTAATTACATGAAAATAGATCCCGATTTAGGAACTTTAGAAGATTTCAAACTTCTTTGCGAAAAAGCCCATCAAAAAAATATAAAGATTATACTTGATGGAGTTTTCAGCCACACAGGTAGTGACAGTATATATTTCAACCGTGAAAAACGATATGGCGAAGACGGTGCTTTTAACAACGAAAATAGTGTTTATCGTTCTTGGTATGATTTTGATTCAAAATATAAAAATGGTTATCGCTGTTGGTGGGATTTTTCTACTCTGCCTGAAGTAAACGAATTAAACGAAGATTATATTGAATATATTTGTGGTGAAAATGGCGTGATAAAATATTGGCTAAATAATGGCGCTGATGGTTTTAGACTAGATGTTGCAGATGAACTTCCAGATGAATTTATCGAACACATCAGAAAATCAGTAAAAGATTGTGGAGAAAACAAACTTCTAATCGGTGAGGTTTGGGAAGATGCAATAACTAAAGTTAGTTTTGGACATAGGAGAAAATATCTTCTTGGAAAAGGTCTTGATAGTACTATGAACTACCCTTTTAGAAGTGCTGTTCTTGATTTTATAAAAAATGGTAACGGTGATAAATTTTGCGAGGAAATATTCAAAATATATGAAAACTATCCTAAAGAAGCTTTAGACAATGCATGGAATAGTCTGTCTACCCACGATACACCAAGAGCCATCACTATTTTACAAGGCGAAAACCCAGAAAGTTTGGATAGACTTTGGCAAAGCAATCAAGTATTAAATAACGAAAAACTTGAAAAAGCTAAAAAGCAACTTGTTTGTGCCTATGCACTTATTTTTGGATTACCGGGTGTACCATGTATATATTACGGTGATGAAATAGGCATGCAGGGTTATCGTGATCCTTTTAATCGTAGGTATTTCACTTGGTGGAATCAAGATGAATTTGTCCAAAATAACATAAGATCTCTTTCATCTTTTAGAAATAGTCATATTGAATATAAAAACGGTGGCCTATATTTTGTTTATGCTTCTTACAATACAATTGCCTATGTAAGATACTTTAATAATAAAGAGGTTCTTACCGCTGTTAATCGAGGGGAATGTTTAGAAACTTTTAGACACAACAAAATAAATTATGAAGTTTTACCTATGAGCTATATAAATGTAGAAATATAAAATAAAACCACCTATAAAGGTGGTTTTATTATTACAACATATTTTATGGATCAATTGTTGTAGACGATGGGCCTTTTCCTTTAACTAAACTCGTAATTTTATTCCATGTTCCACATCCGCAAACACCATCGCGCGATAATGAATAATCACCTTGGAAATTTTTAACAGCAATTTCAGTTGCTATACCAAAAATTCCATCTAATCCATTAGTCGCATAACCCAATGTATTTAAGCAGTCTTGTAAAACCAGAACATAAACACCTCTTGATCCTCTTCGCAAAGTGGTGTATCCAGTATTACACGCTGGTCGACCATAACGACGGTCAAAATGCACCCATGTAGGTGTCAGTGACAATGGTTCAACATATCCCCATACACCTAGATTTAATGCTATTGAATGTATTCTATCCCTCTCTCTTTGTGATAGCCTTTGACCTACATCAAAAGAAATTCCAGCATAATGTTGACTCATTAAACCATGCCCGCCTTCCCATATTCGCTTAAAAGCAAATCCTACTGGAATCGGTCCTCCATAGGCTTGTCGAGTTGCATTCCATGCCTCCATGGCCTGTACAGTCGTCCACAATACTGGGCTTTTTGACGAACCTCTAAACTCATTAACACTCATAGTGTCATTCCACACATAAGGCATAGAGTCTTCTTCACAAAGTTTAAAAGTTTCAAGACTTTCTGTTACTGTATTGTATACTATAACTTTTGGCATATTCTCACCCCCCATTTTTTCAAATTTAAGCCTATTAAGCTTACAATATTGTATTCTGTTATCACTGTTATTGTTACGATATACTGAGAGAAAATATTATCTCGCAAATGATTGTTAAATAAATAACAATATTGCACAAATATTGTTTTTCTTTTTGTGAGCTATTACAAAAAATCAAAACATTCTTGAATTAAACATATGTTTTATATATAATAAAATTATAAAATATATAAGGAGATTTTTACTATGAATGTTTTAGGCAAAAAAACAGTTGAAGATATCAATGTTAGTGGTAAAACCTGTCTTGTTAGATGTGACTTTAATGTTCCGGTTAAAGATGGCGTTATTACAGATGATAAAAGAATCAAAGGCGCTTTAAAAACAATAAAATATCTTATAGATAATCATGCTAAGGTTATTTTATGTTCACATATGGGAAGACCTAAAGGCGAATTCAATATGAAATACTCCCTCGTTCCAGTGCGGAAAAGAATAGAAGAACTTCTCGGGCAGCCTGTAATTATGGCAAAAGATGTTGTCGGCGAAGATGCAAAATCAAAAGCCTCTACACTTAAAAGCGGAGAAGTTATGCTTTTGGAAAATCTCCGTTTTCATAAAGAAGAAGAAAATAATGACCCTGAATTTGCCAAGCAACTTGCTTCTATGGCTGAAATATATGTAAATGATGCATTCGGCACAGCTCATCGTGCGCATGCCTCAACAGCTGGAGTTGCTGAATATCTTCCTGCTGTTTGCGGATACCTAATTCAAAAAGAAATCGAAATTATGGGAACAGCTCTTGAAAATCCAAGGCGTCCGTTTGTAGCAATTCTCGGTGGTGCAAAAGTAAGCGATAAAATCGGAGTTATTGAAAATCTTATTGACAAAGTGGATACTCTTATTATCGGTGGCGGTATGGCATACACATTTCTTAAAGCCAAAGGTTATGAGATAGGTAATTCACTTTGCGAAGACGATAAACTTGATCTTGCCAAATCTCTTATGATTAAAGCTGAGGAAAAAGGCATAAACTTTTTATTACCTGTTGACACAGTTGTTGGTGACGAATTCAAAGATGATTGCAATTTTAAAACGGTTGACAGCAACAAAATCGAAAAAGGTTGGATGGGACTTGATATTGGTGAAAAATCTCAGGCTAAATACGATGCAGCTATCAAAAATGCCGGTACTGTAATATGGAATGGCCCTATGGGGGTTTTTGAAATGCCTGAATTTGCTAAAGGCACAAAAGCTGTTGCAAAATCAGTAGCAGAAAGTGGCGCTATTTCAATCATTGGTGGTGGCGATAGTGCTGCCGCAGTTGAACAACTTGGTTTTGCTGATAAAATGACTCATATCTCAACAGGTGGTGGAGCATCTTTAGAATTTCTTGAAGGTCTTGAACTTCCTGGTATATCAGCTCTTAACAACAAATAATATAAAATTAAAAACAAGCGGCTTATTTGCCGCTTTGTTTGTATTTCTAAGGAGTTATAAATGAATAAATCATTAAGAAAAGTTGTCATTGCAGGCAATTGGAAAATGAACAAAAATGTTGAAGAAACAAAACTACTATTAACTGAAATAAAAGAAAAACTTCCAAAAACAGACGCTACAATACTTATTTGCGTTCCTGCCATAAATATAGAAACAGCCATGAATACTGTAATTGGGACAAATATAAATATCGGTGCGCAAAATTGTCACTGGGAAAAAAGTGGTGCTTTCACTGGAGAAATCAGTGCTGATATGCTTAAAAGTTTTGGTGTAGAATACGCTATAGTTGGTCACAGCGAGAGAAGACAATATTTTGGCGAAACAGATGAAACAGTGAACAAACGTGCTATTGCTTGCCTTCATAACAATATACACCCAGTTATCTGTGTAGGTGAAAATCTATCAGAGAGAGAAAATAATATAACAGAAACTGTTATTAAAACTCAAATCGAAAAAGCTCTTACTGATTTTACAAAAGACGATATTATAAATAGTATTATAGCATATGAGCCTATTTGGGCAATTGGTACAGGCAAAACAGCTTCAGCACAACAAGCAGAAGATGTTTGCAAATTTATTAGAAATATCCTAACCGAAATTTTTGATAATGAAACTGCACAAGCTGTTACAATTCAATATGGTGGTTCTATGAATGCTAAAAATGCAAGAGAACTGCTTTCAATGGAAAATATAGATGGCGGCCTTATAGGTGGTGCAAGTCTTAATGCTGATGACTTTGCTAACATAGTTTCTTGTGCCGAATAAGGAGATTTAAACTATGAAAAGACCTTTAGTATTATGTATAATGGATGGATTTGCTTTCAACGATAATGTTGTTGGAAACGCAATTAAAGCCGCAAATACTCCAAATCTTAACAAAATTTTTTCACAGTACCCTATTACAACACTTGGTGCAAGTGGACTTGATGTAGGATTACCTGATGGACAGATGGGCAACAGCGAAGTTGGCCATACAAATATGGGCGCAGGCAGAATAGTTTATCAAGAACTTACTAGAATAACAAAATCAATTAAGGATGGTTCTTTTTTTGAGAATGAAGTGCTGAAAAACTGTATTCAAAAAGCAATAAACAATAATAAAGCCATTCATATTTATGGCCTTATGTCTGATGGTGGCGTTCACAGTCATATAGAACACTGTTTTGCTACTTTAGATTTATGTAAAAAAATTGGAGCAACAGAAGTTTATGTTCACCCATTTATGGACGGTCGTGATGTACCACCTACAAGTGGTATTAAATTCATCGAAATGTTGCAAAATCATATGAACGAGATTGGACTAGGAAAAATTGGCACTGTAAGTGGTCGTTTCTATGCTATGGACCGAGATAACCGTTGGGAAAGAATTGAAAAAACTTATAATGCTCTTGTTCAGGGAAAAGCAGATATTTATAACAACCCTATAAAACATCTAAAAGAATGTTATACAAATGATGTGACAGATGAATTCACCGTTCCGTTTATTGTTACGGAAAATTCAACTATTAAAAATGGTGATAGTGTTATATTTTTTAACTTTCGTCCAGACAGAGCGAGAGAGATAACAAGATGTCTTGTTGACGATAAATTCGACGGATTTATAAGAGAAAAAGAAAATCTTAATCTCAATTATGTTTGTTTCACTCAATATGATGCAAATATGCCCAATGTAGAAGTTGCATTTAAGCCACAAAGTCTTGCTAACACATTTGGCGAATATATCGCAGAAAAAGAATATACTCAGTTGAGAATTGCTGAAACAGAAAAATATGCTCATGTTACTTTTTTCTTTAATGGGGGTGTTGAAGTTCCCTATGATGGTGAAGATAGAGTTTTAATTCCTTCGCCAAAAGTTGCTACATACGACATGCAACCTGAAATGAGTGCAGTTGAAATTACTGACCAACTTATAAAAAAAATAGATACTGGAAGACATGATGTTATCATATTAAACTATGCAAACTGCGATATGGTTGGACACACCGGTAACTTTAATGCAGCAGTGAAAGCTGTGGAAACTGTTGACGAATGTATAGGTAGACTATATGAAAAAATCTTAAAAGAAAACGGTGTTCTTCTTATAACAGCTGACCATGGTAATGCAGATAAAATGATTGATGATGATGGTTCTATCTTTACAGCTCACACAACAAATCCTGTTCCTTTCTGTGTTATAAACTACCCTTGTTCACTTAGAAACGATGGTGTTTTGGCTGATATTGCACCTACAATGCTTCAAATTATGGGTGAAAAGCAACCAAAAGAAATGAATGGCAAATCACTAATTGTAGTGGCTTGCCATAACTGCTAATAAATTTTTAAATTTTAAAACTAAAAATATATTTAATAAATTTGACCTCCCTTGTTTTGATTATAAAAATCAAAATAACGGGAGGTTTTATATTAAATTATTTAAATTCCACAAAATATTATTGACAAGTATATCGAAATATAATATTAATGAGGAAATATGAAATAACGAATTAGACGCATCTATATTCTTATGACTTAAACAGAATTTTATATACACAAACACCACAACACGGTTATTGTAACGCACAGCAAGTAAAAAATTACTGGGGATGCTATTCCCATCATTCCAGGAACTATGTATAGAACTCTATCTAAAATGAGAAAATATGGTTTAATTTCATTTTATGCAGAAGAATAAAAGCGAAAACTCTCTCAAATCACATCATTCGGTAAAGAAATTCTAGATATCAAAATAAAAAGAATCCAACGATTATATAAAAATATCAAATGAGAATATATACATCATAAAATAAAGTTTAGATTTTTTTACAATCGCAGGCTATGAAGAAGAAATTCGGTTGTAAGAACAACAGAAAAATGATTCCGCCTTATATATTCTTTTTTGAAGAATGTACTCCTGAATACATAATTTATAGATTAGACTATAAAAATAGTTTCACTGATAAAAATTATATACAAATGTTTGAAGATTATGGTTGGAAATATCTTTATGAGTGCATTGGTTGGCTTTATTTTCGCAATCTTATTTCAAAAATTAATAACGAAAACTATGGTGAAATATTTTCAGATAACGAATATAAAATTACTATGGTTTAAAATGTAATCAAACTCGTATACTACATCTCATCACTAGTTTCTTTCTATATATTATACAAAGCTTGGTAAATATTATAAATGGTGTTTTCTGTAATTATGGGAAAGTGTTTGGAATAATCTTTACTATAATTACGACTTTTTATGTATATTTGCTACTTCATCGTTGACTAAAACTGAAAAAATATAACAATACATAAACTTATTCAGTTTAATTTAATTACTTCGATCTTACATTATTTTAAATTTTTGCTTGAAATAATTTTATAGTAAATATAAAAAGCCGGCAATATTCTTCCCGGCTTTTATCATGTATTTTTCTATTTTGTGAAATATGCTATTCCAACAGCACCTGAACCTGCATGTGTTCCAACTATGCTTCCAACCTCGCCATATAAAAAATCATGATTTATACCATTTTCTTTGATAAACTTTTCAAATTCACACTTTTTCTGATTATCATTTGAATTTGTAATCATAACAGGCAGTGTTTCATCAATAGGGTCTTTTGAAATAAATGTGCATATTTTTTCAAATGCGTTTTTTTGTCCTCTAGCTGAACCAATAGATTCAAGTTTACCGTAATTTACACTTACGAGTGGTTTTATACCTAATGCTCCACCTACAACTCCAGCCACTTTAGGAAGCCTGCCCCCCTTTACAAGATATTTTAGAGTATCTACCATTGCCAAAAATTTTATTTTTGGCACTAAATTTGTTATTTTCTCAACAATCTCGTCTGCATGCATTCCTTGATCTCTAAAAGTACAAGCTGTACGCACAAGAATTTCTAAACCTGATGTAACATTTAACGAATCGATAATATATATTTTTTCATAGCCACATAGTTCTTTAGCTATTTTTGCTGACTGAATTGTACCGCTTAATTTTGACGAAATTCCTATATAGATCAAATTATCGCCATTTTTTTTGCATTTTTCGAAAATTTCTAAAAATTCTTCTGGCGAAGGCTGACTGGTCGTAGGATTAACATCGCTATTTTCAAGTAAGGAAAAAAATTCTTCTTTTGTTATTTCTATTCCGTCTTTATAACTTTTATCACCAAATACCACCGATAATGCTATTACTTCAACATCAATTAGTTGTGCATTTTCTTTTGTAATATCACTTGTTGAATCTGTTAATATTATTGTTTTCATATGTAGTCTCCTGTGTTAAAAGCACGCAGGAATTATCTTTTTGAGTCAAAAAATTGTCTTACTTTATCAAGTCCCTTTATAAATACTTCTAGCTCTTCTACAGACAAAACAGTAGTTACGGCATCTACCAATTCTGCATGAAATTGCATATGATGATTGTACAATTTCATAGCTTTTTCAGTGGCATAAATTTTAACTATTCTTTTATCTTTTTCATAAACTTTTCGTATCAACATACCCTTTTTCTCAAGCGTGCTTACTGCTGTTGTTAATGAACCTTGTGTAATGTTAAGCTCTTGGGCTATATGCTTGGCGCTATTGTGTTCTTTTGAGTTTATAACAATCTCTATTACATGCATTTCTTTCACAGATATATTATCAAATTCACCTTTGGATAGTTGCTCTTCTTCAATTCTCAAAAGGCTATTGAAAGTGTCTACAAGAAATGCATTTAAACTTTTTTTAGCTTGTTCCATCATTACCTCTAAATACTTTGAATATCAAAGCATTTGTATTATATTATCGAATTATGTTAAAATCATGAAAATTTTGATATTCAAAACAATTATTTTTCATTGAATAAAAATTCACAAAGTGGTACTTCTTTATACGAATACTGTCCTGTAACAGGGTTTTTATTTGTATAATCAGCAATAATAACCATATCATTTTTATACATTATAGCAAAGCCTATTTTCCCTTTTGCTAGTTTCTCTATCTGGTTATCAAATATTTTGACTTTTTCTTGTTTAAGTGCTGTGGTAATTTTTTTAAAATTATTATCTTGAATATGTGTAAATGTAAACACTCTACCTGTGTTATCCGTAACTATTCTATCTTTTACCAACATGTCTCTAAGAACACCACTATCAACACCACTATAATCTTTATAGAATTCAAATAAAGTTTGGGCGTATTTCTCAAGAGATGGGCTTTTTATTCCTTTCTCAAAAACATAACATCCAAATTTATAAAAGAAATCAAATGCTGTCAACTTTGTGCTCTCAATGAGATACTGCACTGAAAATGGAAATTTGCCGCTGTTTAACAGGTGTTCAACTGCATCTTCGCATTTTTTTAATTCTAATAAATCATTATACGAAATAGTATCACAGCTCACTACTTGATACGGTGCATAATCCCAACTTCTGTAATTATATTTTTCTTTTTCTCTTTCCAAAGTTGAACCTTTTAATAATTTTAGAAAGCCAAGTTGTATAACATTAGAGTGAATATCATATGCTTGATTAAAACTTCTAGCAAAGCTATTGAAATTTTCGTAAGGCAAACCTGCAATCAAATCTATATGCAAATGAATATTTTCTCCAGATACTATTTCTTTAAGGTTATGTACTAATTTATCCATATCAGTACGTCGGTTTACAGCTTTTAGAGTTTCTACATTAAAACTTTGCAAACCAGCTTCAAATTGAAAAAGACCTTTAGGCAAAGTTTTAAGATAATCGAGTGTGGACTGTGTGAACAAGTCTGTTTCAACTTCGCAATGAAAAACTACATCATTAGGTATGTTCCCTTTTTCTCTTTCTACTGCTATAAATTCAAAAATCTCTCTTCCTCTTTTATCATTACAGTTAAAAGTTCTATCGACAAACTTTACTGTCTTTGCCCCAGAATTTGCAAGAAGTAATATATTTTTTTTGCTCTCTTCTATATCAAAAAATCTAACTGTTTCATCTCTTCCCGACAGACAAAATCCACAACTAAAAGGGCATCCTCGGCTTGTCTCTAGATAACATATTCTACCATTTAAACTTTCAAGATATTCAGGAGTATATGGATTTATATATGGACCACAAATTCCCTGAATAATCTCTTTCGGCTCGGTTGCGAAGTCTTCTTCTAATAATTTTATAAAAGGAATTTCACCTTCGCCTTTTATTATAAAATCTACGTAGTCTTTTTTTACTAAATTTTCAGCATCAAAACTTGCTTCAGGACCTCCTAAAAAAATTTTCAAATTAGGGTTTATCAATTTTAATGTTTGGGCCACTTTATGTACATAATCAACATTCCAGATATATGTAGAAATACCTACTACATCAGGATTTTCTCTGCTTATATTGGCAACAATATCTTCAACCTGATTGTTTATCGTGCTTTCTACTACTTTTACCGAATGATTAGTTTCTATATTTTTGGCTGCGGCAAAAAGATACCAAACAGCCAATGAAGAATGAATATATTTGCTATTTATGCTGCATAATACTACTTTCATTAGAACTTATCTCCAAAAATTTATTAATGAATATGATAACATATTAAATAAAAAAAAGAAAGTCAAGTTATTTTAACCTGACTTTCAAATATTTACTATTTTTATTTATTGCCGTCAACTTCTGCCATGTGTTTGATAAGATCAAGAACTTTATTTGAATACCCCATTTCGTTATCATACCATGCAACAAGTTTTACAAAATGTTCATTAAGCATAATACCTGCTTTTGCATCGAATATAGAAGTATGTGTTTCACCATAAAAATCTGATGATACAACAGCCTCATCACAGTAAGCTATAACTCCCTTCATCTTTCCTTCACTAGCTGCTTTTACTGCTGCACAAATTTCTTCATATGTTGTAGATTTTTCAAGTCTAACTGTAAGGTCTACTACTGAAACATCCAGTGTAGGCACGCGAAATGCCATACCTGTAAGTTTACCTTTAAGTTCTGGAATAACAAGTGCACATGCTTTTGCTGCACCTGTTGATGAAGGAATAATGTTGCCTGCTGCTGCACGACCACCTCTCCAATCTTTGGCTGATGGCCCGTCAACAGTTTTCTGTGTTGCTGTAGTTGCATGAACTGTTGTCATAAGTCCTTCCACTATGCCAAATTCATCATTGATAACTTTTGCCAAAGGAGCTAGACAGTTTGTTGTACATGAAGCATTTGAAACAACAACCATATCGCTTGTATATTTATCCTGGTTAACACCAACTACGAATGTAGGTGTTTCTTTATCTTTTGCAGGTGCCGAAATAATAACTTTCTTTGCGCCAGCCTTAATATGAGCCTGACATTTTTCTGTTGTTGTAAATACACCTGTCGACTCTACTACATAATCTGCTCCAACTTCACCCCATGGAATTTCTTCAGGATTTTTGAATGCAAAGAAAGGAACTTCTATTCCATTAACTATTAAGGTACCCTCCTTTGAAGAAACCTCACCTTTGAAACGGCCATGAATTGTATCGTATTTTGTCATATATGCAGCATAATCAGGTGCGATAAACGGGTCATTAACACCTACTATTTCATATACATCTGGATTAGCAACTGCTGCTCTAAACACAAGACGACCAATACGACCAAAACCATTAATACCTATTTTAATTGCCATAGTGAATTACCTCCTATATATACAACCTTTCATTAAAGGCTTAAATACTTTGTTAAAAACTTAACTTATTGCTTATATCATATATGAAACTGCTATCTTTGTCAATATAATTTATTTGTTTTTATTCATGTTTTTGCTTATATTTTTATTTCACAAAAATATACAAATAATGTTTTTATATAATAATATCACATTTATCTAAATTCGTAAAGTATGAACACTAAATATTAACTTATAATTTACTAAAAAAAGGGGTATAATATCTTTACTTTATAATTAATTTGTTGTAAACTATAATCATATTAAATCGAATTTTAGCGAATTGAGGTGTTATATAAATGTTTAACATTAACATTCCATATATTTTACTTGACAAAAACTTCGATATCATTGACTTTGATAGCAATGTTGATAAGAGACTGCTGGTTGACGGATTTCTAAAAAATGTTTTAATAGATTACACAATTGATGATTTTGAAACACCTGTTCATATAGGTTTAGAAGTTCCTGAATTAAATAATATTTCAATCATTTTTTCAAAACATGATCAAAATCTTATATGTATTCCAACTAAAAATCATAGACAAAGTTTATCAGAAGCATGGAGAAATATTAGTTTTGGATTGAGAGAACCTATTTCAAGCATTTTTGCTATGATTCCTGTTGTGGCTCATAATATAAACAAAACGGATTTTGAGCAATCAATTTCCAACCTAGACGTTATCAATCTTCAATCATATAAATTATTAAGGACAATAACTAATATTTCTATTGCCGCTAATATATGTGAGGGCGAATTACCTGGAACAACAAATATTGATTTTTCAATTTTGTTGGAAGACCTTATAACAAGTGTAAAATCAGTTGTTAGAAATATAAGTTTTGAATCAGAAATTGAAAATGATATTTTTATAAATGCAAATCAAACTCTCATAAAAAATGCTATACTTAATATTATTTGTAATAGTATCAAATTTAAATCTGACGAAGATGTCAAAATAACAATTAAACTTTATAAAGATGGAAATAGGGCTATTTTAAGTTATAAGGACAACAGTAAAGGCATAAAAGATGAATATCTTCCACATATATTCAATCTAGCCTTCTCTAAAGACCCTTATTATGATAATGAACCAGATCCATCGCTTGGAATTGGCCTTTTTGTTGTGAAGGCCATATTTGGACAAGCTGGAGGTAAACTACTTCTTTCTAGTCAATTTGGCGAAGGCGTGAAATACTCAATTTCTATTCCTATGGTAGATGATTCTGATATGTTTTTTGAAAGCTCTGTTTCAGATTTTCTCATGAATAAATATAGTGAATTATTTATTCAACTTTGTGATTATTGCAGACTTCCTTCTTTAGAATAAAGTTATAAAAAATAAAAGCTCTGATTTTACAGAGCTTTTATTTTTTATTTTTTATGCGCTTTATAAACTACTTTTTGAGAGTTCTTTATACTTTCATCTTCTAATTTGCGTGAATTATTATGCACAGATTTTGTTTCTATAATATTTTCAACATTAGTCTGTTTAGTGAACTTATCGATAGCATTTCTATCAATATTTTTTTCTTTAAAATAAGATGACTGTTTTTTATCAGGCTCAGCATCTTTTTTTGCAAATAATTCAGCTATTGTTTTTTCACTTATTGAATTTATTTGCCGAAATTCTTCTTTTGACACAGAAATTTCTGTTTCTATATCCATATTTTCATGTTTATACTCTGGAATAAATTCTGGGACGTATCCTTCGACACTTTCAGTTTCTTTAATAGCTTTTTCCTTTTTATTTGAAGGGAGAATATAAAATGATATAAACAAAGAGTAGAGCCCAAATATCATAAGGAATAAACTTTGAAATACAAACTCTTTTGTATAACTTCCATTTATAATTTTACCAAGCATTGTGGCAAATATTGCTGATGTTGAGAATATAAAATTGATAAGACTAAAAATATACAAACTCCGTCGTGTGGTTTTACTTGGAGAATAAACATTTTTAAATAATAGAATAAAAAATACAAGGTTAGTAATAGCTGAAAGACTTGTATACATAAAAACTGTGTCATTTATTGGTTTTATCTGCAAGATTATAGAATTAAGACACATAAATGCAGCAATAGCTATTGTCATAACAAATGGAACTTTTTCTTTCTTTTTACCTTTAATTCCATTGATTCCGAAAAAAACAAGTCCAAAACTACATAATATCATTGCAATATCATATCCAATAAAACCGCCAGTTACTTTAAATATTTTTATAAGATTTAACACTGACGTTATTATCAAAAATATTGCTGAAGCAAATCCAAATATACCTACTGGCGTTTTCATTGGCTTTTCATTAGATGTACTAGATGAAAAAACTATTATCCCACAACAAATTGCAATTAAAAATATAATCACTATCATAATTGGGGTGGTAACAACACCTGAATGTGTTAAAAAATTTGTTTCAACATCAAGCAAAAACATACATTCATATAATCTGCCTGCAAAAAACATAATTGATACAAATACAAATAAAATGTTCAAAAAAGATGTCATAAATACTCCTATACTAATAATAGACTGTATTGAAATGGTTTTACACCATCTAATATTATTCATTGTAATACAAATGGATAAAAATTACAACAGTTTAAGCTTATATTACAATTTGCTTAGAAAAAGAGGATTTTATGAAAAATTTTATAGGAATATTTATCTTTTTATTATTAACCAATTTTTTAGTGCCTTTAATTTACTCGAAAACTTATGGAATTATACCTTCGAAAAGTTATGAGAATATAACAAGCGATGTAGAAGATAATAAAATCTCAAATGACAATGTAACATTATATGATGAGGAAACAAAATCTAAAATAAATATTTCGCTTAAAGATTATATAATAGGAGCAGCAGCATGCGAAATGCCAGCTACATATGAGGAAAGTGCTATAAAAGCTCAAATGATTGCAATACATAGTTATTATTTATATTGTGCAAATAATCCTGATTTTCTTGAAAATGGCTTTATTTCAATAAGTGAAAAGGATCTAAAAGGTTATGCTGGAAAAAGCAAGCTAAACGAGTTTTGGGGTACGGCATTTTATGACTACTATGCAAAATTTGAAAGATGCTATGAAGAAGTAAAAGATATAATTATAAAATACGACAATGCCCCTGCCCTAACAACATATTACGCTGTTTCGTGTGGAAAAACTCAAAATAGTGAAAATCAATGGGGACAATCTTTGCCATATCTAGTATCTATTGATAGTCAAGTAGATGCTGTAAGTGAAAATTATTTGCAAATAAAAAAATTGACAGAAAGTGATATGTTTAGCCTACTTAAACTTAATTTTCCTAATATAAACATTGATGAAGAACATCCAGAAAATTGGTTTGGAGATATAACATATTACGATAGCGGTTACGCTCAATATGTAACTGTTGGTGATGACCTTGTACCCGCAAACCAAATGAGAGATATTCTTAATCTTCCTTCTACTTGCATGATGATTTTTAGAGAAGACGGGGAATTTTCGATAGCTACAAAAGGATATGGACATGGTGTTGGACTTAGTCAATTTGGAGCAAATCAATTATCTCAGCAAGGTAAAAATTATAGTGAAATTCTTTTATATTACTATCCAAATACCAAAATTGAAAAAATATAATGGTTATTTTAATCAAAAAATCAGCAAAAAAACCACTTTTTTGTATCTTGTTACAGACTTTTTTCAACACATTGAAGAAATAGTTTTAACAATGTATAATGAAAATATTATAAAATTTAAAAGGAGAAGTAATTATGAATTTCAAAGAATCAGCTCTTAGTATCAAAGACAAACTTATTGAATTTAGACGCGATTTCCACTCTCATCCCGAACTTTCTTTTGAAGAGGAAAGAACAAGTAATGTTATTAGAAAATTTCTTAATGACAATGGAATAGAAATTCAGGAAATTGGTAGCGGTTACTCAATTGTAGGTATAATCAGAGGTGCTTATCCAGGTAAAACATTTGCTATCCGCGGTGATATTGATGCTTTGCCAATGCCAGAACTTAATGATGTACCTTACAAGTCAACTGTTGAAAATGTTATGCACGCTTGCGGACATGATGGACACACTGCCTCACTTATGGGTGCTGCCCTTCTTCTCAACTCTGTAAAAGACCAGATGCATGGAAATGTAAAACTTTTCTTTCAAGCTGCTGAAGAAAAAATTCCTGGTGGAGCAAAAGGTATGGTTGAACATGGTGCGCTAGAAAATCCATACGTTGATGCTGTTATGGGATTTCATGTTAACAACACTATTGATGTCGGAAAAATCGCTTATGGTGCCGGTGCTGGCGCTGCTGCAGCTGATACTTATGTTTTTAAAATTATAGGTCATGGTGGCCATGGCGCATATCCTCATATGACAGTTGACCCTATTGCAGTAGCAGCTTATTTTATAACAAATTTGCAAACTATTGTTTCTCGTAATGTTGACCCTACTGAATCTGCAGTTATAACGATTGGATCAATTCATGGCGGTTCAAAAGAAAATATTATTGCTGATGATGTAGAAATGCGTGCTACTGTTCGTTCTTTAAATCCATCCATTCGTGATCTTCTCCATAAACGAATTGTAGAAGTTTGCAAAGGAACAGAAACTATGTACAACTGTAAAATTGATTATCAAGTTGAAATGGGCTATCCGGTTCTTATGAACGACAAAGACTTTGTTGAAAAATACGCTATTCCAAGTACAGAAAAAATTATTGGTTCAGAAAATATCATATATATGAACAAATCCACAATGGGCGGAGAAGACTTTGCTTATTTTCTGCAGGAAAGACCTGGTTGTTTTGGTTCTCTTGGCTCAAGAAACGCCGAAAAAGGAATAGTAAACGGAAACCATACTTCAATTTTCGATATTGATGAAAATTGTTTACCTATAGGTTCAGCTTGTCTAACTCAAACTGCTTGGGATTATCTTGAATGCAACAAATAAATTTTATTAATTTTTAGAAAAAAGACTTACTTTTATTTGAACAGGTCCAGTAAAAATGGACAATAGAAAAAATATACCCCTATGGTAGAATT
>JAHHTS010000035.1 GCA_020024475.1 Oscillospiraceae bacterium | reverse complement strand
CTCATTGTATCACAATAATTCTGACCATACCATTTTTTAGCAGGAAAACTTAGTAAAAGCAGTAGAAAAGCCGAAATTTTTAATATAATATTAAAAATATGATAATATTTTTCATTTTATCTTCCTTTTAAAGCATCTCTTTATAATATAAAAAGTATGGTTTATATATATGAAAACTATTAAATTGATAAAAAATAAGAATTGCAAATATGTATTTAACTTAATAAATACAAACTTATTCACAATACATTTTTCCATGAATAATAGCAACTTAGTTTTAAAAGCATTTACCAATTTAATAAAATTGGTTTCGTTATAGTGATACACTTTATAGAATAAGTGACAATGAATTTATTGTTTTTACTCAATATAGAGCTATACTAAATGATTAGTTTGGAATATATCATAATCAAAATCAATTATTTTAGTATATAATGTAAAGATATGTAACCAAACTGCAAAATTTCTATTGATAATTTTAAAGCTTTTAATGCTAGTAATAGTTATCGTAAACTGACATAATAGAACAACTTAAAATCGAATGTTCTTTACAAATATTAACTAGATTATATAAATACAACTAAACTACACATTATCAATATGTGTAATTAAAAATATCAAAAATTCTATAAATTTATTTAATATAGTATTAGGTATTTTTAATTTTTCAAAAGTTTAATTAAAAATAATTAAATAAACAAAAAGAACCTTTTGGCGCTGACAAAAGGTTCTTTTTAGTTATTATTTTGTTTATAAATATTTTATTAAGTATTTTCTAAAATATTTAATCATCACAAAATTTCTCAATTATGTCAAACACATAATTTATACTATATATAACTTTTTACATTTATACTAATTCATTTTTTCATCAACATAATGCTGAAGTTCTTTAAGGCGTTCTTGAGATAATGCGCATACATCTTTTAGTGGATTTTCTATATTAAGATTATCATATTTGAAAAATCCCATAGTGTGAAATGCAAGTAATTCATATTTTTTTATAATACTGCTATATGGTTTAAGCGTTTCGATGTATTTATCAATCCATAAAAAATCATCATTTATACCAGGAATAATAACAGTGCGAATCCATACCTGTTTTTTCTCTTCTTTGAGATAATCTAAAAAATCAATAACTTGTTGCAAATCACCTCTAGTATATTTCATCATTGATTGTCTATCAGGATATTTTAAATCGCAAATAATCATATCTGAACCTTTAACAGCTTGTTTTACATCTTCTGTTAAATTAACTGCACCGCTGGTATCAATAGTATAACCTATATTATTTTCTTTTAGCATTATGCCAAGTTTAGCTATCTCTCCTGCTTGCAAAAGAGGTTCACCTCCACTGAAAGTGACTCCACCTTCTTCACCAAAATATGGAACATATCTACGAATTTTATTTAGTAATTCTTCGCATGACATCTCTTTTCCAACATTCATGCTCCAGGTATCCGGATTATGACAACATACACATCTAAGTGGGCAGCCCCGAAGAAATAGTTCATACCTTAAGCCCTCGCCGTCTAGTGCTGCCAAAGATTCTATTGAGTGAATCTGCATACTTATCTCCTTTTACATTTTTTCATGGAATGTTCTTGATATTACCTCTTCTTGTTTATCTCTTGAAAGTTTATTGAAGTTTACTGCATAACCAGAAACACGAATTGTGAGATTAGGATATAATGTAGGGTCATTCATAGCATCAATAAGCTTCTGACGGTCAAGAACATTAACATTTATGTGATGTGCACCTTGTAAAAAGTAGCCATTAAGAATTGTAACAAGATTTCTTTTTCTAACATCTTCACTTGTACCCAATGTGCTAGGTGTTATTGAAAAAGTATTAGATATTCCATCTCTGCAACATTCATATTTAAGCTTTGCAACAGAATTAAGCGATGCTAAAGCTCCTTCTTTATCACGACCATGCATAGGGTTTGCTCCAGGTGCAAAAGGTTCTCCAGCTCTTCTGCCATCTGGTGTGCTACCAGTTTTTAGTCCATACATAACATTTGATGTAATTGTCAAAATAGAAAGTGTATGTTTTGCACCTCGATATGCCGGTGTTTTACAAAGTTCTTTATAAAAATTCTCAGTAATCCAACAAGCAATATCATCTGCTCTGTCGTCATCATTTCCATACTTAGGAAAATCACCTTCAGTTTTAAAATCTACTATAATTCCTCTATCATCTTTTATTGGTGTTACTTTTGCATATTTAATTGCACTAAGTGAATCAGTAAGAACTGATAGTCCACTAATACCAAAAGCCATAAGTCTTTCTGGCTGTGTATCATGAAAGCTCATTATAAGTCTTTCATAGGCATACTTGTCATGCATATAATGAATCACATTCATTGTATTTACATAAAGCTTTGCCATCCAAGACATATATTTTTTTAATGCATCAATTACATCAGCTTCATTCAAAGGTTGATTATCGTCAAATATTCTTCCTTCTGGAGCTATTTGATCTCCATAAATCTCATCTTTTCCACCATTAAGCGACATAAGTAATAGCTTTGCCATATTACATCTAGCACCAAAAAACTGCATTTGCTTGCCAGTTTTCATAGCAGAAACACAACAAGCAATAGAATAGTCATCTCCATATAGTGGTCGCATCACATCATCATTTTCATACTGTATAGCGTCTGTGTCAATTGAAACTTTTGCACAATATTCTTTGAAACCTTTTGGTAAAACTGATGACCATAAAACTGTTATATTAGGCTCTGGTGATGAACCCAAATTATAAAGTGTGTTAAGCATACGAAAACTACTTTTGGTAACCAGAGTTCTGCCATCTTCACCCGTACCACCTTCTGACACCGTCACCCAAACAGGGTCTCCAGCAAAAAGTTCATTGTATTCTGGTGTGCGAAGATGTCGTATCAGACGAAGTTTTAAAACTAAGTCATCTATAAGTTCTTGAACGCCAGTTTCATCAATTTTGCCTTCTCTCATATCTCTTTCAAAATATATATCTAAGAACGTAGTTACTCTTCCAAGACTATTTGCAGCACCATTTTGTTCTTTTTGACCACCAAGATATGCAAAATATAGCCACTGCACTGCTTCATATGAATTTTCTGCTGGGCGTCGAATATCACACCCATACTCAGCTGCCATTTTTACAAGTGCTTTCATAAAATCAATCTGCTTACTTACATCTTCTAGCAACCTTATATTTTCATCACTCATATCATTTTGACCAAGTTTTTGCATATCTTTTTTCTTTTCTTCTATAAGAAAATCCATACCATACAAGGCTAGACGACGATAATCGCCTATGAGTCTGCCACGACCATATGCATCAGGAAGCCCTGTCAAAATTCCAGCATGACGAGCTTTTTTCATTGCATCAGTATAAACGCGAAAAGTACCCGTATTGTGTGTAGTTCTATATTTAAACTCTCTTCTCACATCATCACCGATGTCATAACCATATGCATCACAAGCTTGTTCAGCATTTCTTATTCCAGCAAAAGGATTTACAGCACGATATAGCGGGTGTTCAGTTTGTAGTCCTAAAATAATATCCTCACCTTTTTCAATGTATCCAGGTCGATATGTAAGAATTGATGAAACACGATTTGTCTCAACACCTAAAACTCCATTCTTATCTGCTTCTTGTTTCAAAAGATTTTGAACCTTTCCCAAAACGCGTAATGTACGTTGTGTTGCTCCCTTTAGAAATGATTCGTCACCTTCATATGGTGTATAGTTCCTCTGTATAAAATCTCTGACATCAATATGCTCATTCCAGTTACCTGTTTTAAAACTTCTCCATGCTTCTATCATTATTATACCTCCTTATATGCAAAAAGGGCAGAACCTTTCGGTTCTGCCCAGGCGTACGACAATTATAACGATTTGCTTCCTCACAGTTACTGTGTTACGCCAGTTACAAATCATGCTTTGAGTATACCAACAATATCTTTTTAAGTCAATGGTCATTTTTTACAGTTTTTCTAAATTTTCACAAATAAAATAACATACAATAGTTTTATTTTATTTAAAAATACTTCTTTGCCTTATAAAATATTTTATTGCAAATTATTCATAATGCATCATTAAAGTACAATTAAAATAGCTTTAATATATGTTTTTTCAAATTTTTAATTTTAGTATTAAAATAAAGTATATACTTTTGTTGTATTTTATTTTTGCCGAATAAATCTATAATTTAATTGTTAAAATCTTTTTTATGATATAATAACACCAATATTTTTTAAGAGCAAAGTATTTGGACAATAAATCGAGCATTATAAAAACTAAATAGTTCTCAGTTTCATTCTAGATTTCATTTGAATTAAAAAGATAAAGAAATGAAAGAAACAACATAGTTTATTATTTCATCTAAAGTTTTCTTATTTTTCAATAGAATTAATATTTGGAAATTTATTTTGTAATTTATTCTTTTTCTGCCATCATACTAAAGAATCATGACATAGCTTATGAATACTAATATTTAAAACATGAATTAACATGGTAAACTATTTTCTAAAATTATTGCATTTTAAATATGTTTGTGTTATATTGGCTTTGTAGTTTAATATAATTATAAAAACCAGCTTCAATAGCTGGTTTTTATAATGGTTTAATTGAATAAAGGAGAATTAAAAATGTCAAAAGTAGCATTTACAAATGGTTTACTTATCGACGGAACTGGCAAAGCTCCTGTTGAAAATTCATTGTTACTTGTAGAAAACAAAAATATTATTTACGCTGGCAAAATGAAAAAAATCCCTGAAGATTATGAAGTGAAAGATATAACTGGCAAAACAATTATGCCTGGTCTTATTGATTCTCACCTACATTTTTCAGGCAACCTCACAGATGATGATACAGAATGGGTTCTTGAAGACCCTATACAAAAAACTGTGGTTGCTGTTCAGCAAGCACATGAATGTCTTGAACGTGGACTTACGACTGTTGGTGAAATATCACGCTCTGGTCTTCACATTCGTAATATGATTGAAGCCGGGGTTATGATAGGACCTCGTGTAGTTGGCTCTGGTAGAGGTTTCTGCCGTACCGCAGGCCATGGCGATTCTCACAAACTTCCTCTTTGGTACAATGAAGAATCTCATCCATGGGCAGAAAGAGTGGATGGCCCTTGGGATCTTAGAAAAGCGGTTCGCAGAAAACTTAGAGAAAATCCAGATGCTATAAAAATCTGGTCAACAGGTGGTGGCATTTGGAGATGGGATAAGAAACTGGATCAACACTATACATACGAAGAAATCAAAGCTGTTGTTGATGAATGTAATATGGTTGGTATTCCTGTTTGGTCTCACGCAGAAGGTTTTGGCGGTGCATTGGACTCAGCTAAAGCTGGCGTACATCTAATTATTCACGGTCAAACATTAAACGACGAATGTCTTGACATCATGGCCGAAAAAGGAATCTACTTTTGTCCTACAATTCAGTTTCTAAATGAATGGTTTAAAACATACCGGCCACCATATATTCCAGAAGTTCATGACCAATACCCTGGTGATACAGTTGCTGAAAAAGAACTAAATCGTGTATATAGCAATTTGAGAAGAGCTAAAGAAAAAGGTATTAAGCTTACAATAGGTTCTGACTCATTCTGCTCAAGTCTCACACCTTATGGTACAACAGCTATTGGAGAAATGTACTCATTCGTAGAAAAAGCTGGTATATCACCAATGGATACAATCATTGCTGCAACACGCGATGGCGCTGAAATGCTTAAAGTTCTTGATGTAACAGGCACTCTTGAAGCTGGTAAATGTGCAGATCTTCTTGTAATTAATGGAAACCCTCTTGAAAATATTCGTGCTATTTCTGTAGATAATATGGAAGTAATCATGAAAGAAGGTGCTTTCATCAAAGGTTAATTTTCTTATATCAAAAAGCAACTATCATTTGGGATATCCTATACAAAGGTATTTTTTCGTGTGCTCTTATATTTGTTCGTGGTGTTTTAATTATTTGTGCCTATATAGTATAAAATGGATATTTATAAAATACGATAAGTGTACCAAATGTCGAAATACGAATTTGACAAAATTTTCTTTATGCCATGTAAACTGATTCTACACTTAGATAAACTATCGGTCGGTTGAGAAAGCCATACCTCTATGGTATATTAATTTCAAATGATAAATACAAGCATAGGAGAAATAGAAAATGAAAAAATCACTTGGTGTGTTAATTACAGAGCTTAGAAAAGAAAAAGGTATGACTCAAGCACAGCTTGCAGAACAAATGGGTGTCACTGATAAAGCTGTATCTAAATGGGAAAGAGACCTTTCTTGCCCTGATATCAACTCTGTTCCCAAGCTAGCAGAAATTTTTGGTGTCACTGTGGATCAGTTAATGCATGGTGAAAAATCATCGTTTTCAATCAATAAAAAGTCATATGAGATGGCAGCATTGATTTTAAGGACTATTTCTCTTGCTATGGGAGTCGCAGTGACAGTACTTATGATTTTGAACCAGTTAACCTTCAAGTCTGGTATGATGATGCTAGGTATCGGCCTTGCATGCATATCATTGTATTTATTGCAGGAGCAAAAATAAGCATATTTTACTTTCATATTGCACTGTGTTCAATCCATACAATAAATAAAATAATTTATAAATAAAATGGAGTGTATCAAATGCTGATACGCTCCATTTTAATTTTAGCTTTTCCCGAAATATCTTTATTTGATATAGTCATTTCAATGCTTGCTTTTTATTTTGCTTACTTGAAAAAACTATAATAATTTTATATAATTATTTTTATACTTTAAATTTGTCACTAATAGGAGGTATCCAATATAATGTTTTGGACTTTTGTATCGTTATGTTCTGTTCTTTTGCCAATTATAATGATTTTAGTTGGAAAATACTTTATGAATCACCCGCCAAAAGAAATAAATATGTTATGTGGATATAGAACCTGTCGTTCAATGAAAAATATTAACACTTGGATTTTCGCTAATAAGTATATGGGTAAAATATGGGCAAAATTTGGTAATGTGATGTTGATTTTATCAATCATTCCAATGCTTTTTGTTATTGAAAAAGACAACGATACTATTGGAATAACATCATTAGTTGTGCTTATTCTCCAGTTTATAGTTCTTTTTTGGACTATTTATCTCACTGAAAAAGCACTGCAAAATAACTTTGATAATGATGGAAACAATAAAAAATAATTATATTAAAAGGATAAAAATATGAGAATAATGGCAGTTGACTACGGTGAAAGCCGTACAGGTATTGCGGTGTGTGACCCTACTGAATTTTTGGCAAGCCCTGTATGTATAATAAAAGAAAAAAACACTCTTAAAGCTATAGATAAAATAGTTCAACAAGCACAAGAGCTTAAAGCCGAACAAATTGTTGTTGGTCATCCTCTTAACATGGACGGTACTAGAGGTGAAAGAGCCGAAAAATGCACTTTCGTGAAAGAAGAAATTGAAAAGCTTTCTGGTATTCAATGTATTTTATGGGATGAAAGAGCCTCTACAAAAACAGCACTTGGTATGCTTACTGACAGTGGTACATTTGGTAAAAAGCGAAAAGAAGTTCTTGATGCTGTTGCAGCTGTTGTAATATTAGAAAACTATTTAAACTGGCGCAAAAACCATAAATAAATTAGTTATCAATTCTAAATTATAATTTTATATGTGCCGGAATTATATTTTATAACATATAATATATTAACAAAATTAAAAATGGAGTGTATCGGTTTTGATACACTCCATTTTATTGCATAACCATTAAATAAACTATAATTGATTGTTATTTCACATCATAATACCATAAAAACTATTAGATACAACGCTTAAAAATTTACTAATGATTTTCCTTTCACTTTTATATTCAGACTAATCATTTTATTTTCAGCAAAATATCTTGTTACTTATCTTTATAAGTTTTATAACACAATCCACTTTTAATCTCATTAAATAATTAAATTCACAACTTTGGCTAAATGGTTCAATTACTTCGTTATGCCAATTTTTCAATAGCTAATTTAACTCTAGAGATAGTTTTTTCTTTACCAAGAATCGCTGCAAGCTCTATACCGCCACCCGGTGTAAACTGTTTGCCTGAAACAGCCACACGCAATGGATAAAGAACCAAACCATTTTTAACACCAAGAGTTTCAATAAGTTTGAACATTTCTGTATGAATATTATCCATTGTCCACTCATCTATACTTTCAAGTATAGGAAGAATATGTTCAAGCATTTCTTTTGAATTTTCTGGGTTAGTTTTCATCTTTTTACTTGTATAAAGTGAAATATCATATTCTGGCATTTCATCTATAAAGTCTACCTGGTCTGGTAAGTCGCCAAGATATTCGCAGCGTTTCTGTAAAACTGTACAAAGCAAATCAAAATCACATTCGCCTTTTACTGTTTTTCTGATATATGGCATTGCTTTTTCTTTGAAATCAGCAAGTGAAAGCTCACGGATATATTCGCCGTTAAGGAACTTTAGTTTCTCCATATCAAAAATAGCTGGTGATTTTGTAATGTTTGCAGGATCAAATACTTCTACAAGTTCTTCAAGAGTGAATTTTTCTTGTTCAGATTTTGGACTCCAACCCAAAAGTGCAATGTAGTTAATAATTGCTTCTTTGAGATAACCCATTTCCACAAGGTCTTCGTATGATGCATCCCCATTACGCTTTGAAAGTTTGTGCTGTGAGTCTTTCATTACTGGTGGACAATGAACATAATCTGGTATATCCCAACCAAATGCCTCATAAAGAAGATTATATTTTGGTGATGACGAAAGGTATTCTGCACCACGAATAACTGGATTGATTTTCATTAGATGGTCATCTACAACATTGGCAAAATTATAAGTTGGCATACCGTCTGCTTTAAGCAAAATCTGATCATCCAGCGTGCTATTTTCAACTGTAATACGGCCATAAACAAGATCGTCAAATGATGTTTCGCCTGTTTCAGGAATTTTCTGACGAATTACATATGGAATACCTGCATCAATATTTGCCTGAATCTCTTCTTTTGAAAGGTTGCGACAGTGTCCGTCATATCCAGGTGTTTGTCCAGAAAGTTGTCTTATTCTGTTTACTTCTTCTAGCCTATCTTTTGTGCAAAAGCAATAATATGCTGCACCTTTTTCTACTAGCATTTCTGCATACTGTTTATATAAAGCTTTTCTTTCACTTTGTATATATGGACCATATGGTCCACCAATATCAGGCCCTTCATCCCATAAAAGTTTTGTTTCTTTAAGTGTATTGTATATAATATCAACAGCACCTTCCACCTGACGTGATTGGTCTGTATCTTCAATTCTAAGCAAGAAATCCCCGCCGTTATGTTTTGCTGTAAGATAAGCATACAAAGCTGTGCGCAAGTTACCAACATGCATATATCCTGTTGGACTTGGTGCAAATCTTGTTCTTGTTCTTTCTAATGCCATAATTATCCTCCAAATTTATATATATATTTATATTATTATTTATTTATGTCTTTGTCAATTGCAAAAACTATTAAAATGTGATATTATAAACTACATGAACAATTTAGGCGTGATGTGTCCTTGTGAGAGTTACAAAAATGCGATAAAGCTCTTGCACGACACACCCCGGAAATACAACAAGGAGGTACAGTATGGAAAAAGAAAACGCAAAGAAAATAGTATTCAGCGGCATTCAGCCTACAGGTTCATTCACTCTCGGAAATTACATAGGGGCTGTTCGCAACTGGCCACTCTTGCAGTACGAATATAACTGTATTTACAGTGTTGTTGACCAGCACGCCCTCACAGTAAGACAGGAGCCAGCTACTTTAAGAAAGCGTACTTACGAGGCTTTGGCTATGATTCTAGCTAGTGGTGTTGACCCAGAAAAAAGTATGGTTTTTGTGCAAAGTCACAATCCTGTTCACTCACAACTTTCATGGATTTTAGCTTGTAACACTCAATTTGGCGAACTTTCAAGAATGACTCAGTTTAAAGATAAAAGTGCGAAACACCCTGACAATGTAAATGGTGGTTTGTTCACATATCCTATTCTTATGGCTGCAGATATTTTAGCCTATAACGCTCATGGGATCCCTGTTGGTAGCGATCAAAAACAACATGTTGAGCTTGCAAGAAATATCGCCCAAAGATTCAATGCAAACTATGGAGAAACTTTTGTATTACCAGAACCTTTTATCCCAGCAGTAGGTGCAAAAATAATGAGTCTTCAGGAACCTACTAAAAAGATGTCTAAATCAGATGAAAATATAAACAGTTTTATCCTTCTTTCAGACGATAAAGATACTATTATGAGAAAATTCAAACGCGCTGTAACCGACAGTGACGGCGTTGTTAAATATGATACTGAAAATAAACCTGGTGTTTCGAATCTTATGGGTATTTACAAAGTATTCACTGGAAAATCTTTTGAAGAAATTGAAAAAGAATTTGATGGTGTTGGATATGGAGTTCTTAAAGAAGCTGTTGGAACATCTGTTATTGAAGCTTTAGCTCCAGTTCAAAGTGAATATACAAGAATTCTTTCTGATAGAACTTATTTGGACAGTGTTATGAAAAACGGCGCTGAAAAAGCACAGAGGTATTCACAGAGAATTTTAGATAAAGTTTATCGTAAAGTTGGATTTGTTCAGCTTAAAAACAAATAAATAAAAGTCCTTCCTTAAAAAGGAGGACTTTTTTATATGCTTATATAAATAACACCCTCAGAAATATTCTGAGGGTGTTTAGTTTTGTTATTTTGTGAAGTAATCAACAGCACCTTTAAAAATAAGCTGTTTCTCAACATCTGGTACATTCTTAAATGTATATTTTGTTGTTCTTTCACTATGCCCCATTTTACCAAATACACGGCCATCTGGACTTGTAATTCCCTCGATAGCCATTACTGAATTGTTTGGACAAAAATCAATATCGTTTGTTGCATCACCCAAAAGGTTCACATACTGTGTAGCAACCTGTCCATTTTCAATAAGCTGTTTTAGCATATCATCATTTGCAATAAAACGGCCTTCGCCATGTGAGATAGCAACTGTGTTGATATCACCCACATTATGATACATAAGCCATGGTGATTTAACACTTGCAACTCTCGTATGAACAAGTCGTGACTGATGTCTACCTATCGAGTTAAATGTAAGCGTTGGCGCATCAGCGCTAGGTTCTGTTATATGACCAAAAGGCACAAGTCCTAATTTAATAAGCGCCTGGAAACCATTACAAATACCGCACATGAGTCCATCTCTACCATGAAGAAGATTCTCAATTTCCCGAGCAACTTCAGGATTCCTTAAAAGCGAAACAATAAACTTAGCACTACCATCTGGCTCATCACCACCAGAGAATCCTCCTGGCAGAGCTATAATTTGACTTGTTTTAATCTCTTTTGCAAGGCGCCTAGCACTATCCATAACTTGTTGCGGATTAGCATTGCGAACAACTAAAATTTCAGCTTTAGCACCATTTTCTTCAAATGCTCTTGCTGTATCGTATTCGCAGTTAGTACCTGGGAATACAGGAATAAGAACTTTTGGCTGTGCAACTTTTATTGCAGGTGAAATTTTATTTCTTGTTGTATAAGAAATATTTTCATAAATTGTATGTTTTTCTAATGTTGTTGTAGGGTAAATTGGCTCAAGAGTTTTATTGTATGCTTTTTCGATGTTCTCAACTTTTATAACCCTTCGCCATATTTTAAATTTATATTCTGGAATTGTAACACCAATCTTCTTGCCTGTACGCAGTGGAATTTCTGATTCAACAATAAAGCCACCATAGTTTTTGCTAAACATATCTTCTGCTGTAATTGTTGGCTCGATTTTAACTCCAATTTTATTACCAAATGCCATTTTAGCAATGCCTTCTGCAACACCACCGAATCCTATTGCCCATGCTGATACAACTTTTTTGTCTTTAATAAGTTTTGTAACTTTATTAAACAAAGATACCAGACTTTCAGCTTTATAAAGACCATCATCACCCTTTTCAGCTGTGAGCATATATAAATAATGATTTGATGATTTAAATTCAGGCGAAATTATATTTTTGGCATCTGCAATACCTGCTGCAAATGAAATAAGAGTTGGTGGTACATCTATATCTTCAAACGAACCAGACATACTGTCTTTACCACCAATAGCTCCAATACCTAAGTCAAGCTGAGCCTGAAGAGCACCTAAAAGTGCTGCAAATGGTTTTCCCCAGCGTATTTTATCAGTGCCTAGCCTACCGAAATATTCCTGGAATGAATACCACATATTTTTAAGGTCGCCGCCTGATGCAACTAACTTTGCAGTTGATGAAACTACCGCATAATAAGCCCCATAATACGGGCTTTGAGATGCAATGTATGGATCGTATCCCCATGACATTAGGCTGGCTGTTTCAGTTGATTTTTCTAATGTAGGTAATTTAGCACTCATTACTTGTGTAGGTGTAGATTGATATTTACCGCCATAAGGCATAAGCACTGTGGATGCACCGATTGTTGAGTCAAAACGTTCTACAAGTCCACGCTGACTTGTAACATTAATATCTCTCATGAGATTAGTCCACAGTTCTTCAATATCTCCATCTGGAGCTTTTTCTTCATTAAGACCATCTGAAACAATCTCGACCTGCGCAAACTTAATTGCACCTGCGCTATTAAGAAATTGTCTTGAAAGATTAACAACTTTTTCATCTTCATAAAGCATTACAAGTCTACCTGTATCTGTAACTTTAGCAACAATTACTGCTGAAAGGTTTTCTTCATGTGCTTTTTTAATAAATTTGTTAGCGTTTGCTGATGACACAACTACTGCCATTCTCTCCTGACTTTCGCTTATTGCCAATTCAGTTGCAGTTAAACCTTCATACTTTTTAGGAATAACATCAAGAACTATTTCAAGACTATCAGCAAGTTCGCCAATAGCTACCGAAACGCCACCAGCACCAAAGTCGTTGCAGCGCTTAATCATTCTTGTTACTGATGCATCACGGAAAAGACGCTGGATTTTTCTTTCTTCAGGTGCGTTGCCTTTTTGAACTTCAGCCCCACAAGTTTCAAGTGATGAAACATTATGTGCTTTGGATGAACCAGTTGCACCACCACATCCATCACGACCAGTTGCACCACCGAGAAGGATTACTACATCTCCTGAAACTGGTGATTTTCTTACAACATTTTTAGCTGGAGCTGCACCTATAACTGCTCCTACTTCCATTCTTTTTGCTACAAAACCAGGATGATAAATTTCAGCTACATGACCAGTTGCAAGTCCAATCTGATTTCCATAAGATGAATAACCTGCTGCCGCTGTTTGACAAATTTTACTTTGTGGTAGCTTGCCTTCAAGTGTTTCATCAAGTGGTGTAAGGGGATTTGCTGCGCCTGTAAGTCTCATTGCTTGATAAACATAACTACGTCCTGAAAGTGGGTCACGAATTGCACCGCCAAGACAAGTTGCTGCACCGCCAAAAGGTTCAATTTCTGTTGGATGATTATGTGTTTCATTTTTAAACATAAGCAACCATTTTTCTACTGTGCCGTCATCCATCTTTACATTTATTTTAACGCTACAAGCGTTTATTTCTTCACTTTCATCAAGGTTTTTTAGCTTTCCAGTGCGTTTTAAGTATTTTGCACCAGCTGTTGCTAAATCCATAAGTGTTACAGGGCGATTTTTGTTTGGATACATCTCTTCTTTTATTGAAAGATATTTCTCATAAGTTGCCTTAGCAACAGGATGGTTAATTGTCACCTCATCAAGAATTGTATTAAAAGTTGTGTGTCGGCAATGGTCTGACCAATATGTATCAATGAGACGCAATTCTGTTAAAGTAGGATTGCGTTTTTCTTCATTTTTAAAATATTCTTGACAGAATGCTAGATCTTCTGTATCCATTGCAAGACCATACTCTTTGATAAAAGAATCAAATTCAGATTTTGATAAATTTATAAATCCTTCAATGATAGGAGTTTTTTCTGGTTCAGGATATATTGTTTCAAGAGTTTTTGGTTTTGAAAGGTCGGCAAGACGAGATTCAACTGGATTGATGATATGTTTTTGAATTGCCATCATTTCTTCATCGGTAATATGTCCAAAAAGTTTGATTACCCTTGCATATTTAACAACCGGTCTATGTCCACCAGTTACGAACTGCACACACTGCTGTGCAGAGTCAGCTCTTTGGTCAAACTGTCCTGGAAGGAGCTCAACAGCAAAGGTATTATCGTCAATTTTAATTGAATATGCTACATCGTCCACTTGTGGTTCAGAGAAAATATTTAGAACTGATTTTTCAAAAGTCTGTTTATCCACACCTTCAATATCATAGCGGTTATAAATCTTTACCTTGTGCAGACCTTTAATTCCCAATGATTGTTTTAAATCATTAAACATTGCACGGTCTTCGCCAGCAAATTCTCTCTTTTTAGAAACATATACTCTGTATACCATTATCTTTTACCCCCTATATCATTACGGTAGAAGCTTTTCTCAAAACTTACTTTGTCGATATTTGAATAAACTTTATCTTGTGCTTCTTTCACATCTTTTCCTTTTGATACAAAGCCAAGAACTCTTCCGCCATTTGAATAGTATTTGCCATCTTTTTTAACTGTGCCAGAATGGAAAACATATTCAAAATTAGCATTTTGGCCATTTTCATCAAGTCCTATTATTTCTTTACCTTTTTCATAACTTTCAGGATAGCCTCCTGAACACATCATAACTATTATTGCCGCACCTTCTTCATTTTTAACTTCAATCTCAGAAAGTTTTTCATCTATTACAGCATTCATAATTGTAAGAAGGTCAGTTTTTAGAAGAGTTAGGCAAACTTGTGCTTCTGGGTCACCTAAACGACAGTTATACTCTATAACCTTTGGACCTTTGTCTGTAATCATAAGCCCGTAATACAGAACACCTTTGAATGTACGTCCTTCAGAGTTCATCGCTTTAATAGTAGGAATGAGAATTTTTTCATAAGCCTGTTTTTCGACCTGAGTCGTATACGCGGGATTAGGGGCAATAACGCCCATTCCACCAGTATTAAGCCCCTCATCATTATCATGAGCACGCTTATGGTCTTTACTGCTTATCATTGGTCTAACACAATGTCCATCAGTAAAAGCAAGAACCGAAACTTCTATACCTGTAAGAAATTCTTCGATAACAATTTCATTTCCACTTTTTCCAAATTTACCGCCGTCAATCATCTCTATGATTGCTTCTTTGGCTTCGTCGAAATTTTGTGCAATTATAACTCCTTTTCCAAGTGCAAGACCACTTGCCTTAATAACTATAGGATATGTATTTTGTTGTTCTACATATTCAATGGCTGTTTTGCTGTCTGTAAATTTTTCATAGGTAGCTGTCGGAATATTGTATTTTTTCATAAGGTCTTTAGAAAAAGCTTTACTTCCTTCGATAATTGCTGCATTTTTGTTAGGACCAAATGCTCTTATACCAGCTTCTTGCAATGCATCTACCATACCAAGAACCAAAGGCTCATCCTGAGATACTACTACAAGATCCATTTTTTCTTCTGTTGCAAATTTCACGATACCTTCTATATCGTTAGTTTTTATATCAACACATGTTGCAAGATTTGCAATACCAGCATTGCCTGGTGCACAGAAAAGCTGACGGCCTTCACCTACAAGGCTTTTTATTGTGGCGTGTTCTCGTCCGCCACCACCTACTACTAAAATCTTCATTTTACGCTCCTTTGTAAAGCTTGTGTTTAATGATGGAAAAGTCTTATTCCTGTAAATGCCATTACCATATCATGTTTATCGCAAGTTTCGATAACATTATCATCTCTAACGCTGCCACCTGGCTGTGCTATATATTTTACACCTGATTTTTTTGCCCTTTCGATATTATCACCAAATGGGAAGAATGCATCTGAGCCAAGCGCTACATTTTGAAGTTTATCAAGCCATTCCCTCTGTTCTTCTTTTGTGAAAACTTCAGGCTTTGTTTTAAATTTTGTTTGCCATACTCCTTCAGCAAGAACATCATCATGTTCATCTGAAATATAAACATCTATGGCATTATCTCTATCTGCACGACCAAGTCCATCTACAAAATCAAGATTAAGCACTTTTTCATGCTGACGGAGCCACCATATATCTGCCTTATTACCAGCAAGTCTTGTACAATGAATTCTTGATTGCTGACCTGCACCAATACCGATTGCTTGTCCATCTTTTACATAGCAAACTGAATTTGACTGAGTGTATTTGAGTGTAATCATTGCTATTGCAAGGTCGATTTTTGCGTTATCAGGAAGCTCTTTATTTTTTGTTACAACATTTGTAAACATTTGTGTGTTTATATCAAGTTCATTTCTACCCTGTTCAAATGTAACGCCAAAAACCTGCTTATGTTCGATAGGCGCTGGTGTGTAGTTTTCATCAATTTGAATAATATTATAATTGCCTTTTTTCTTTTTCTTCAAAACTTCAAGTGCTTCTTCTGTGTAACCTGGTGCAATAATACCGTCAGACACTTCACGAGCAATAATTTTAGCTGTTTGAATATCACAAACATCGCTAAGTGAAATATAATCGCCAAATGAAGACATTCTATCCGCACCTCTAGCTCTTGCGTATGCACATGCAAGTGGTGAAAGCTCCATTCCTTCAACAAAATATATTTTTTTCAAAGTATCTGAAAGAGGTAAACCTATCGCTGCACCTGCTGGTGAAACATGTTTAAAAGATGTTGCTGCCGGAAGGCTAGTTGCCTTCTTTAACTCTTTTACAAGCTGCCAGCCATTAAGTGCATCTAAAAGATTGATATAACCTGGACGACCATTCAAAACTTTGATTGGAAGTTCGCCATCTTCCATAAAAATTCTTGAAGGTTTTTGATTAGGGTTGCAACCATATTTAAGTTCCATTTCTGTCATTATAACTACCTCTTATTTATTCTTATTGATTATTCTTGTCTGTACAGATTTATCAGCAAGTGAAATGTATCTTACAAACAAACTTACTTTATTATCCTCATTGAGCGAGTTCCATAAATGATCGGTAAATGTATCAATATCACCACTTACATCGAATTCTTTTGGTTCCCCTTCAAAAGAAGGTATAGGTGTTCCATTTTCCTTATATGTATGAATAAGTCTTGCTTTACCTGTAAGCGGTTCAGAATATTCAAAGAAATTTCTTATACACTGTGATTCGTCACCATTGTCACTCTTCAAAATTGACAATTTAAATGTATTATCAGGGTAAACTACACCTGAAATTCTAGGTGTCCAATTAGGCGCATCTGGTTCAAACTCTCTTGTGCGCAGTGCTTCTTCGAAAGTTTTTCCATCTTTCAAAAATTCATATACAGTATCAGTTTGATCACCATTTGTAACTATCGTTATATCACCTATCACTCTTACTGGTGCATAAATAATAAGTGAAGGGTCTTCAAGTTTGCTTTCATCAAAAGCCTTTGTGCGAATACCTCCTTCGCTTTCAAAGAAAATGCGGTTACGGCTATTTGCACTTCGTCCCATAATAAAATAAGCAATAACCATATCTGTTTCTGTTTTTCCGATTAAAATTCCACGGCCAGGGTATGAATTTTCTTTAAGATAATTTTCAAGTTTTATCATTTTGATTTCCTGCTTTCATTATTATACTTTTTTACTATTATACTGCTATTTAAGGCATAATTAAAGGCGATTATTCGCAATATCATCAATCGCTTGAGGTAAAATAATCCACTCTGCCTGCTCCATTATTCTCTTTTGAAGTGTTTCCGGAGTATCTCCTGGAAGTACATCCACAGCTTTCTGTGCAATAATCGGTCCGCCGTCAACTTCTTCAGTTACAAAATGCACTGTAGCACCTGAAACTTTTACACCTTTTTTCAGCGCAGCTTCATGTACATGCAAACCATAAAAACCTGGACCACAAAATGATGGTATTAGTGCTGGATGAACATTTATAATTTTATTTTTATATCTTGTAGTAAAACTTTCAGGTAAAATTGATAAAAAGCCTGCGAGAACTATAAGTTGTGTGCCACAACAATCAATTTCATTTGCAAGTGCTTTTTCCCAATCTTCGATTGTTTCAAAGTTTTTTCGTGAAATATACGCATACGAAATATTATTATTTTTTGCTCTTTCTAACGCATAAGCATTTTTTACATTAGAAATAACTTTTACAATTTCTGTATTAGTTATTTTCCCACTAGCGATTGCATCAATAATAGCTTGCAGATTTGTACCTCCACCTGATACCAACACCGTGATTTTTAACATAATTCAATACCTTTTTCGCCGTTTTCGATTGTTCCTATAACATAAGCGTTCTCACCACTTAATTTAAGGCTTTCCAAAGCTGTTTCTACATCATTTTTATCAACTATAATCATCATTCCAACACCCATATTAAATGTGGAATACATATCTTTTTCTGGAATTTCACCAGTTTTTGCAATCAAATCAAAGATAGGTAAAACACGAACATCTTTTTTATTTATAACTGCTTTTTTACCTTCTGGAAGTGCTCTAGGAACATTTTCATAAAAGCCGCCGCCTGTGATATGTGCAATACTTTTAACATTAACTTTTTCCATAAGGTTGAGTACTGGTTTCACATATATTTTCGTAGGTGTCAAAAGTGCATCACCAATTGTTGTACCAAGACTTTCAACTTTTTGAATTAAATTTTCGTTGCTTTCACCAATTCCAAAAACCTTTCTTACAAGTGAAAATCCGTTAGAATGTACACCAGATGAAGGAAGTGCAATGATTACATCATCTTCTTTAACATTTTCTACATTAAGAATTTTTGATTTGTCCACAATCCCAACAGAAAAGCCAGCCAAATCGTATTCATCTATCGGATAAAATCCTGGCATTTCAGCTGTTTCGCCACCAACTAAAGCACACCCTGCTTGCACACAGCCTTCTGCAACTCCTGAAACAATCTCTGCAACTTTTTCAGGATAGTTTTTACCAACTGCTACATAATCGAGAAAAAATAGTGGCTTTGCACCTGCACAGATAATATCATTTACACACATTGCTACACAGTCAATACCAACTGTATTGTGCTTATTCATAAGAAATGCAAGTTTAAGTTTTGTACCTACTCCGTCTGTTCCAGAAACAAGAACAGGATCATCCATATCTTTTACTTCTTTAAGTCTTACAAGGCCACCAAAGCCACCCAATCCACCTATAACCGCGTCTGTTGTTGTTCTATCAACACTGTCTTTCATAAGTCTTACAGCCTCATAACCTGCTGTAACATCTACGCCTGCTGATTTATAGCTATCTGAAAAGTTTTTCATATTCTGTCACCTAATATATTATTTATTTTTATTTATTTTCAATTTTTTTGCTAAATTTATCTTCTGCAAAAGCCTTTGTAACATCAATAGGATATTCTCCTGTAAAACAGCCTGTACAAAATTTGCAGTGGCTGTCTGGTGCTACTTTTTTCATATCTTCAAGGCTTAAATATCCAAGCGAATCAACACCAAGTTCTTTGATTATTTCTTCTGTTGTCATCTTACATGCAATGAGATCTTCTTTTTTACCAGTATCTGTACCGAAATAGCAAGGATTTGTATACTTTGGTGAAGCAACCCTCATATGCACTTCTGTTGCTCCTGCTTCACGCAGAATTTTAACAACTCGTTTTGATGTTGTTCCACGAACGATGCTATCATCAACCAAAACTACCCTTTTTCCTTTTACTGTAGCTGAAATTGGGTTTAATTTGATTTTAACAGATTCTTCACGCTGTGATTGCATTGGTTGTATAAATGTTCTACCAATATATCTATTTTTCAAAAGTCCTGTTCCATAAGGAATGCCACTTGCTGCTGCATATCCTTGTGCTGCTTCAAGCCCTGAATCTGGTGAGCCAATAACAACATCTGCATCCGCTGGATATGCTTTTGCTAAAAGTTCTCCAGCACGCTTTCTCGCTACATGAACGCTCTGCCCTTCAATCACTGAATCTGGACGTGCAAAATAAACAAACTCAAATATGCAAAGTCCAGTAGGGTCACCTACTCCTTCTTGATATACTGAGAGTTTTCCTTCTGAAACTTCTACTATTTCTCCCGGTTGTACATCTCTTAGGAATGTTGCACCAACCACATCTAAAGCGCATGTTTCACTAGCAAAAACATATCCCCCGTTTGGAAGCTGACCAATTACAAGAGGCCTAAAACCTTTTCTATCTCTTGCAGCAATTAACTTTTGTGGTGACATAACAATAAGTGAAACTGCACCCTCAAGTTTATCCATTGCTCTTTTTACAGCCTCTTCTATACAATTACAATTAAGTCGTTCATTAGCTATTGTATAAGCTATTACTTCAGCATCTGTTTCTGTATGGAAAATAATTCCCTTATTCTGATATTCTGTTCGTATATCTACCGCATTTGTCAGCTGTCCGTTAAACGCCATTGAAAGTGTTCCATTTGCATGACGAATAAATAGTGGCTGAGCATTTAATGGTGCTGAATTCAATTTTTTACCATATCTCACATGACCAATTGCTATTTGACCTTTTGGCAAAGTTTCAAGTGCTTCATTTGTTAAAACTTCCGGAACAAGTCCAACATCTTTTACAGTTGTAATAACGCCTCTATCATTAACAGAAATACCACAGCTTTCTTGCCCGCGATGCTGAAGAGCATATAAAGCATATCTCACTTCTTCTCTTACATCTATTGTTTCATCACCAAGTGTTGCTATACCAAAAACACCACATTCTTCATGAAGTTCTTTGCTTACCATATATTCTTTATTGCACATATGCTATATTTACCCCTATTAGTCTTTAGCGTTAAGTTTTGCATCTTTTGCCAAAACTGCATTTTCCATATCGATTTTCATTTGTGCAAGTTTAGCACTAAGTTCTTCGTCTGCCACAGATAAAATTTGGACAGCTAAAATAGCTGCATTTTCAGCACCGTCAATAGCAACAGTTGCCACCGGTACGCCTGATGGCATCTGAACAGTGCTGAGCAAGGAATCTAAGCCGTCCAAAGTAGAAGATTTAATAGGTACGCCAATTACTGGCAAAGTTGTATGCGCTGCAAGTACTCCAGCAAGATGTGCTGCTTTACCTGCTGCAGCAATAATTACACCAACACCATTTTCTTTTGCATTTTTTGCGTATTCACATGCTGCAAGTGGTGTGCGATGTGCTGACATAATCCTAATTTCATTTTCAATTCCAAAACTTGTCAATTTGTCCTTACATTTGTTCATAACTACCAAGTCTGAATCACTGCCTATTATGATACCAACTTTTTTACTCATTATATAAACCTCCTATTTGCTTATAAAAACAAAAAACCTTTGTGAAAAACACAAAGGCGTAACAGGATATATCCACCATATGTGATATATCAACTACACCCATAGCGTAGATAATTAGGTTATCACGTAGAGACTTCTGTGCCAAATTCACAGACTAATATGGATGAATATTAACTTTATCATCATATTACCACCTTTAAGGCTGTTTTACAAGCAAAAACGCACTTTTTTTAAAAAGTTCAGCTTTTCAAGACAAATTGTAGATTTTTTCTTATTAAAATTTAGTAATGTTTCACAATATGACAAATTTCTTCACAAAATCAACTTAAATACTGCTTTTTCTTATTTTATTGTGAAAATATACCATATACTATTTTATTTTTCGCCTTTTTTCACCACATATATACAAATTTGTAAAAATTATTCAAAATACATTGCATTGAATAGCTTCTATATGTTATATTTTTTTCGTAAATTGAATTTTTCCGTATAGGCTCTACAATATGGGTAGGGCGTTTCTACAAAGTAACCGTAAATTACTTTTACTATGGCAGGTATCTGACCTACCTAATGGATTTATTCGGCTTTTCTACTTATTAAATCGGAGGCTTTACTATGAAAAAAATCTACACAGGTAAAACAAAAAATGTTTTTGAACTTGATAACGGAAATTATATGCTTCAGTTCAAAGATACTGTAACAGGCGAAAATGGCGTTTTTGACCCAGGCGCTAATACAGTTGGTCTTTCTATTGATGGTATCGGCAAACAAAATCTCAAAATGAGTGAAATCTTTTTCAATATTCTTAAAGAAAAAGGTATCAAAACACATTTTGTAAGCTGTGATGTTGAAAATGGAACAATGGAAGTTCTTCCTGCTAAAAACTTTGGACATGGATTGGAAGTTATCTGTCGTTTGAAAGCGGTTGGTTCATTCCACAGAAGATATGGCGATTACATAGAGCTTGGTGCACCACTAGATGCTTATGTTGAAATGACATTTAAAAATGACGAAAAAGGTGATCCTCTTGTAACTAAAGATGCTCTTGCTATGCTTGGTGTCATGAGCGAAGCTCAGTATGATGAAACAAAAAGACAGACACAAGAAATAACAAGAATTGTTGCTGATGAATTCAAAAAAATCGGTCTTGACCTTTACGATATAAAATTCGAATTTGGATACAATAATGATGAAGTTATTCTTATCGACGAAATTGCTTCTGGAAATATGCGTGTTTACAAAGATGGCGAATATGTTGACCCTGTAACACTTTCAGAAATGTTTCTTCGTAAATACGGTAAATAATAAACTTTCAGTGCCCTAAATTGATATATCCCCCTTTTACTGGCTAAAACCAGGAGAGGGGGATTTATTATTTGATACAGTTATGAATTCAAATTAAATTGTATAGAAATCAACCAGCACTTGAATTTATAAGAAACACCGCAAGATGTAAAAACACAAACTTTTAAAGTTTAATTTAGAAATTGGCCAAGAATATAAAATAAAGTTTGATTAAAATGGTTAAAGCATCGTAATCAAAACAACTATCCTAACGCTGATAAAAAACTAGTATTAGTATCAAAAGTATAAAAATGGTCTTTCAAATTAAAAACTATGCCGACCAGCTAAGAGAATCCCATAAAAAAGAAAATAAATATCAATAATCCTACATATTTAAATTAATCTGTGCGTTAAGAACTAATTCATTTAAAAAAACAAAATCAAGTTAGTTAAAATGATACGATCTAAAGTATCTTTTAGTCGTAATATATGTGTTAGATTCAACATATTACTATTTACTGCAAAAAATTAATGTTGTTGGTTTAAAAAATAAAGGATTATCAAGAAATTTTATTGAAGCTTTAAATCATCACAAAGGTATTTATGGTACCCTCAAAGTACATCATGACCTTATCAATCTTAAATATAATATACATCATAAAAGTGTTCATCAACTTAGGAAGATAATGAATCTATCTACACAAAAGAAGAAAAGGGAATATCATTCATACAAAAGTGATATTGATAAAACTGCACATAATATTATGGCCAGAGATTTCAACGCAGATATTACATTAAAAAATGTATAACGAATGTTTCTCTATTTAATTTAACATGGGCTAAGTGTTCCTATCACCAATATTGGATATGTTTGCAAATGAAATCACTTCATACAATTTATCAATTAGACCTAATATTAATAATGTTAACCCAATGTTAGATACTGCATTTACGAAGCATCCTAAAACAAATCGGATGATTTTTCATCCCAATCAAAACTGATAATATAAGCATAGTTATTATAAAAAATAATTAAAAAAACATGGCATCGTTCAGTCGATGTATAGAAAATGAAATTGTGATGATAACTGTATAATTGAAACTTTTTTGAATTGTTTTAAAAAGTGGTTGATAAATATATAAATTAATACAATTAGCCAGAATTTAAAATAAAATTGATGACGCCTACATCTTATAGGCTGACATCCACTTGATAATTTCTTGATTATTCTATTCATTCTTGTGTATCCGCAATTTTTGACGCATATCAAATCAAGTTATGTTTTTTATAAATAAAAATCTGTGAGCAGTAGCCCACAGATTTTTATTTATTTTTCTTTTACCCATTCTGTTAAAGATTTGCCAACTTCTTCAGCTAAGTCCTTATTAACTTTGTAATAAACCCATCTTGAATCTTTTCTAGAATCTACAATACCACTATCACAAAGAATTTTCATATGATGAGATAATGTTGACTGACCCATTTTGGTTTGTTCAAGAATTTGCATAGCACAAAGTTCTTTATCTTTTATCATATCCATTATCATAAGCCTGTTATAATCCGATAACGCTTTGAAAACTCTTTCCTTTTCTGTGATTTGCATAATAATTTCCCCTTAAACTTAATTTAATACGTTTTTCATCTCATATTTCTATGATTTAATATGTTTATATACTACATCAATTATCTTTACACTTCAAGTGCAAAAAACATTTTTATGTATTTTTATACATTTTTTAAT
>JAHHTS010000034.1 GCA_020024475.1 Oscillospiraceae bacterium | reverse complement strand
CATTAAATAACTGGAAAAATGGAATGGAGGATATTTGGTTCGCTACGATGAAACCAAAATCATACAAGTTTAACATAGATAGCGTCAAAATTTGCAGGAAAGTAATTGCTCTTTATAAGATAAATGGTAAAGCAAAAGATTGGGGATAAACAAAAGACAGAAACTTCATGGATACATATCCTTCAAATTCATGGAATGATATTTCCATTCGGTATTGGTCAATGTCTGAGAATACAGCGTATTCTACACAAAAGCCTGAAAAATTACTCGTCCAATTGATTGTTTCAAGCTCAAATCCAAGTGATATTATATTTAATCCATTTTTAGCTTCTGGAACTACTTCTGTTGCAAGTAAAAAACTTGCTAGACATTTTATTGGAATTGAACAAAACGCTCAGTATTGCATTTGGGCTGAAAAGAGATTGGAAATTACTGAAACAGATAAAACAATTCAAGGTTATCAAGATGGAGTGTTTTGGCAATAAAACACAAATGTACTGCAAAGGAGATAAAAAAACAATAAAACAAATCTAATGTAACAAAAACCTAACAGGCATAAACGATTATATTCTTTAATTTTTAAATATAATTATGCAAGTTGCATAATTATATTTAACATAATATTATTAAATTGATGAATTTGGAAAAATCATAGAAAATTAGTAATTAAATATTATATAATGATATTGAAAACAATTTGTATTGTATAGAGAATTTGATTCCAATGGAGATAATTTGATTCGTTCGATAAGATTTATACTTTAGTAGTAATGAATGAAGTAAATGGATGAGAATTACAATGAAAAGAATCACAGTATTATTTTTAGGATTAGTACTTATCTTTAATTTTTCTATCACACCAGCAATTGCAGCGAGTGATGCAGATTTTAAAGAAGCAACAGATTTTATGGTAAGTAAAGGTTTTCTCAAAAATGAGATTATACATACAGAAAAGACAGATAAAGGTATTAAATTTTCTATGAAGTATTTACCTTATGGAGAGATATCATATGTAACTTACATGAAAGTACTTGATGGCGTTGATTTGATTATAACTGAAGGAGAAAAAGAAAACACAATCAGTTATAAGAATAATGGAGCTATTTATATTGATGGAGTGAAAGAACAGGGAGTATAAAATGCATATTCTTCATATGTAATTGTTCCATATGCTGTTGCTTCATCATATTATGATAGATTTGAAGATGTTCCAGGATATCAAAGTTATTGGAAATATCAAAGTTTTGGAGGATTATCACATAATGATACTGTAGCTGTTAATTTGGTTGCTGACCTTACAGTTGGAGCTCTTTCCAGAAAAATAGCAATTGCGGTGGCAATTCCTCAAATACTTGCATTTATATTTGATGATATGTCTGGAGACGCAATACACTTTTTTGCAACTTCAGGTCTCGCATCTGTTCCTTTAAATATTTACAAAGATAGAGAGTTTATGAAAAACCCACAGACTTTACAATATCTTTATAAAATATATACTTCAGGTAAGATTTCTGGAACTACTTTAGGCTCTAAACCTGTGTATTATCAACTAGACAGTTATAATTAGTTGTTTGATTCCTTTATGAATCTTTACACACAAGAAAGGTTTTGAATATGAGTGAAAAAAATAATGATATTAAAAGAGATAAAATACACTCAAGAATAACAAAAAATATTTCACCTTTAGAGTATTTAAGAATTTTTGTAGTGATTCGTTGTTTATTGTTAATAACAACAAAGGAGAAGATGAATGGAGATGGAATCATAGGAGCTATTATAATGTCTATATTACTTGGCGGTATTACTTTTATGACAAATAAAATTAGACATGAAATAGCTTCTGAACTTGATAAGGATGATATTGACAAATTAAAAATATCATATGATATCGATAAAATTATTAGAATGTATTGTATCCAGCTTGGCATCTGTTTTGTATTTGTGATACTTATTTTCACCTATGGAACAATGATGAGTAATACAACTATGATATGGATTCACGATAAAATCCTTAGATACAATGACACGCCAATTTATTTCACAATTGGCGGAATTATTGTGCTAATTAGTGATTTAGCGGACAATAGAAAAAAGTTGTTAAATCTGTTAGATGATTGATTTTAAATAATATCAATAAAGTTAATAATACAATAAAATATGAAGAACCTTTTTAAAGGTTCTTCATTTTTATTGTTGAAATAAAATGTGTAATAACTTTTAGAGATTGTTTCTGGGTGGGTGTAGGCGTTGAAAATATATATTTTATGCACAAGATAACAATGACTTATTCACGAAAGCACATCAGGATTAGAATATTTTTCAATCTATGATAAACCATTCAGTAAGCAATATAGCATAAATAAGATATAAAAGAATAATATAATGATAAGTCTTTGAACTGTTTGTATACTTTACTGGAACTTGCGATATCATAATATATGTTATTTTTTGATAAAGTTCTGCTAAAATTACATACTTGTGAAGTTGAAAATTTACATAATAATATTAAATTGAATAAATTTTGGATTATTCAAATATAAAGAATAACTATTTTTATGAAAGTTAGATTGATTTCATTTACTTTTTAGATACATAAGTCTATCATAAAAGTAAAGGGGATGATTCCAATGGAAAACGATTCGTTTCACAGGTAAAACACATTAAGAACAAAGTATAGGAAGTCAAAAACAACAGTAAAATAAGGAGAATTTATCATGAAGAAAATTATGCGATTAATTTTGGCTTTAGCAATTATGGTTACCAGTTCAATTTCTGCTAATGCAGAAGTAATATAAAATTAAGTAAACAAGATGTAACATTTGATACACGACATAGCCATTATTTTTCGGTGGCTGGTATGCCAAATAGAGTTTTGAATCAGTATACAAGCTCATTTCCAAAAGAAGGTACACCTGTAACTACATGGACTAAAGATAGAAGTGATATTACACAAGCATTGGATTATGGTTATGTAGGCAATGGTAGATTTATTATCGTTGCGAACAGTGATAGATCTTTAGCTATTGACTATGACAGGAATTATACCTACCCAAAAGTACAGTTGTATAGTTGGGAGGGAGACTATTATGATGATGTTGTTTTGTCTGAAGGAATACATAGTGGAGACAGAAAAATAAAATTAGCTAATAGAAACAGATTTGTTCAAGTAACTAATGAGAACACTGCTGTGTATGATGCAAATGGTAAACTTTGTCAGTGGACAGAGAATGGAACAGAGTGGGTGCATGAAATTGATTAATAAGTATAAAAAGAGCATATTTTTGGTGCTTATGATACTTATGGCTTTTTTAGTATCATGTTCAGCTGAAAAAGATGTGAATAGCAAATTAGATAGTATTAATGATAATACTGTTAATTTGCATACAGAACATAATCTTAAATTACTAACCCCTAAGGGTGGAATGTTGGGAAGTCATTATTCTTATAGTGCTGATGGTTGTTATGAGATTCTCAAAGCTACATCAACTAATATCTTGTATACAGATTTTGCATCAATGAAATTAATGTATCTTTGTTCAGATATGACTATGGCTGAAGATGACCCTGCTAACACATCATATATTCCAAACGCATATGGACTATTTGTTCCAATAGTAACATCAAAAGGACTTGTTATTCTATCTAATACAACAGAGCTGATAATTAAAAAACTTGGTGATGATGGTCTTGCCAAGATATACATATCAGACTATTCCGGAGAAAACAGAAGAGTCTTATACACTCTTGAAGCACCTGAATGGATTATGGATACAAGCGGAATTGTCGAAGACGGAGAAAATCTTTATTTTATAGAGTATTATATTGAAGATGAAGGAAATACCGAAAGAAACTATGTTGTATCGGTGTCTATGATTGATGGTAAAAAACAGACAATTATGGAGTTGGATGCAAAAACCTATATAATAGGAGCATATGATGATACTCTGATAATGAAAAAAGTAATTTATCCGGATAAAGAAAAGCCTTGGTATGAACAAATGGATAACCGGGAAAATTATATATACAAATACAATCCATATACCGGCGATACAGAAGAAATTATCTCATATAAAGCCGGAGAAAAATCAATAGCATTTAAAGATAATAAAATGGTTATCATAAATTCTAAGAATAATATAGTACAAATAAAAGATTTGCGAGATAATACATCTAAGAACATTGATTTAACTGATATTATTGATAATGGATGCAACATTTCATGGCTATCATCTGTCATCTATGACAATAGAATTATTTTGCGAATTGTTAATGAAAATGAAGAAGATAGTGGTCGCTTTTTGAGTGTCGATATTACTACTGAAGAATGGTCTTATTTAGATATGTATAATGGGGATTCATTCTGTGGAATATTTGCGGAAACAGAAGATGAATTTATGGTAACAAATGGCGAATATTATTATTCATATGATTTTTATATGGATGATGTGTTAAATACAGTTGATACACGCAAACCTCAGTTTGCCATGATTTCAAAAGAAGATTATTGGAATAATGTTCCGAATTTAGAAAACATAGACTACAGTATGGTGTATGGAAATTAGGTTTGTCAGGTGATAGAACATGTTGACGATAAAGAATCTTACAAAAAAATACGAGACAAAAACCAAATTGTTCAGCAAAGAAAAACAAACCAAGCTGGCATTGAATGATGTCAGCTTGGAACTTACAAACGGTTTGTATGGACTTTTAGGACCTAATGGTGCAGGTAAGTCTACACTTATCAATATTATTACTGGTGGGTTAAAACAAACCAAAGGCAGTGTTCTATGGGATGGAAAATCTATACGCTCACAAGGAATAAAATACAGAAAAATATTAGGGTATATGCCTCAATAGCAAAATTTGTATGATTCATTTACTGGTAAACAATTTCTTACATATATTGCTGCACTTAAAAAAATCGAAACCTCACTTGTTGAAAGTGAGGTTATTCGTGTTTCTGAGAGTGTTAATTTGTCAGGTGAGCTCAATAAGAAATTAGGTGCATATTCAGGAGGCATGAAACAAAGATTACTTGCGGCGGCAGCTATAATGGGAAAACCTAAATTATACTTATTATGGACGAGCCTACATCAGGGCTTGATCCAAAAGAAAGAGTAAGATTGAGAAATCTTATTTCTGATATTTCGAAGGAAAGTATTGTTCTTGTGGCTACACATGTGGTTTCAGATGTGGAAACAGTTGCAGATAAAATTATACTTTTAAAAGATGGCAGAATAGTAGACTTTGATACCCCTTCAAATCTCATAGATAAATATGCAAAAGGAAAAGGATTGGAAGAAGTATACCTTAATATTTTCGGTGATGATGTATGATTGTACTAATAAAACAAGAATTGTATAAACTATGTTAAAAGAAAATGTTTCTTGTATATTTTGCAGGTCTTGTATTTCTGAATATATTTTTAATGTGGTTTTTTGGTCAGTCATCCCGATTCCCAACATCCGCATATTTACAAATGACCAATGATTTGGCAGGCAAGACAATAGAAGAACAATATAGTTTTGTCAGTGAATTATATGAACAAATAGATGCAGTTAATAAAATAGACTATACTGTAAGGCTGTATGAAAGAAGTCCTGAAGATTCTGCAAGACTTTCGAATGGAGAATATAAGCCAATATTCGATAAATATAGTCAGGTATACAAGGATAAAACTTATCTCAACTATACTAAAAGCATGAATTCAGAGTTTGCATTTTTGAAAACAATCAATAATGAAATATCAGCAGTATATGGGTATGAAGATTATCTGAATGAGATACAGGAAAATGCAGAAATGTTATCGGGTATTTCAATATTCAATAAAGAGGGTAGTTACACCAGTAATAATATCAAAGCAACCGCAAAGGCTTATGAAGGAATGAGTGGTATACCAATTAACTATTATCCTCAAAAAGGCATAGTTACTGCATTGGAATTTGATATAAGTGATGTTATTCTCATATTTATAATGATTTTAATGTCATTTACTCTGGTTAGAGAAGAAAAAGATAATGGTTTATTGTATTTAATCAGAAGTACACAAAGAGGCAGACTTCATACTGCAATAGCTAAAGCAGTCGCACTCATAATATCATTGTTAGTTGCTGTAATAGTTTTGTATTGCACAAATCTTATATATTGTAATTTTACTTATGGACTTGGTGATTTGTCAAGGACAATTCAATCAGTCCCAAGACTTATAAACAGCACATTAAAGGTCAATCTTATAGAGTACCTTGGTTTGTATATGCTTACAAAATGGGTTGCTGCTACTGTAACAGGTTTGTGGATTTTATTCTGTGTGACAATTGCAAAAAGCATTATGACAGGTGTTTTACTTTCTGTAAGTATGCCATTGGTACATTTTTTAATCAGAGCAATTATTCCTGCAACACATAAATTAAATGTAATAAAATATGCAAATATTATCAGCTTACTTCAAACAAATGAGATTTTGGGTTCATACAGAAACCTTCATTGGTTTAACAATGAGCCGATACAATTGAACTTGGTTGAAACAGTTTCGGGTATAATATATTTTGTTATATTTATATCAATGTTTTTATTTGCTTTTTCAAAAATGCAAATGGTGACGGTACATAAAAATTCATTTAGCCTTCTGAGTAAATTCAAAAAGGACAAAATATATCCGACTACCGTTGAAAAACAGGAATGGTATAAACTCCTTGTTATGAATGGTGGAGCGATTCTTTTATCAGTTATTATTATATTCCAAGGATATTCAGCTTTTACAAGCGAAAACTACATAGGTGCAGATGAAATGTTCTATGCTCATTATATGAAAGAAATCACGGGTAAGTATGATGAAGAAAGTAGAGATTTCCTTATAAAGGAAAGTGAAAAGTTTGCTCCTATATATTATGCTCAGCATAAATTGGCATGTAATAGCATTACATTTGAAGAATATATAGAAATAATCAATGCTAACTATTCATTGAGCATTGACTATAATGCATATTCAAAGGCTAGAAATAAACTGTATTATATAAAAGAAAATCCATCTGCACACCTTGTGTATGAAACAGGATATGAAAAACTGTTTAATCTTAATGACGGTAAAGATGTACTTGCAAGTAGTATTTTTTCAGCAGTTTCTATTATTTTGTTGTTTTCAGGATTTTTTACAATGGAAAAAACAAGCGGAATGAAGAAAGTTATATATGCAACCCCGCTTGGTAGAAACTATACCGTAAAAATTAAATTAAGAATATCATTTATACTTTCGTGTGTAGTAGGTACATTGTCCATGTTCCCAAAACTTTGGCAGGTAGGGAAGGGGTATGGATATAAGGCACTTTTCTCTCCACTGATGAGTTTGTATCAGTATAACAAAGCAGATAGCTGCATTCCGATAATTGCACTTATTATCTTTATGATAATATCCAGAATATTGGCTTGCTATCTTATGAGTTGTGTTGTGCTGTACATTTCAAATATAGCTAACAGTTATATGTTTTCTGTAATGATAAACAGTTGTATTATACTTTTCCCTTTGATTTTATACTATATGGGAATGGATAGTTTTATGTATTTAAGTGTTTATCCAATTTTCGATGTCGCAAAGATATTTACAGAAAAACTGGGAGTTTTTATAGTACGGTCATATTATTTCTTGACATTAAGTGGTATATCTATTTTTAAAGATTCCATTAAAGAAGCATATCATGTATTAAAATAGACAATAAATTCGTCTAAAATTAAAATAAAAGAGCATCTTAATGTGATGTGTACCCCAATTTACTGGACAAAAACCAGTAGAGAGCTTTTCTTATGTTTTGCAGTTATAAATTTAAATTAAAGTGTGTAGAGTTATACAGACAAAGCATATTGACAGATATACCCAAAGGTATAAAAACAGATAATTTTAAAAAGACCATGGGAAAATGGAGCAGAATCTTAGAAAAAGTTGTAGTTGATGGATTAAAACATCTTAACCAAAGTAAGCAGTGATCATCTGAAGAAAAAGTAGGATGGGTATTACAAGTATTAGCAGGAGAATCAATACTAGCAACAGCAATTTCTGTAGGAATTAGTGAAGAAATGCTTTATCAATGGCTTCAAAAGTATAAAACTATTGGTTATAGTGTCTTGTAAATCAAAGGCGAGGCAGACTGTCTAAGGAGAAACCAATGAAAAAATGAATATCAATCATACTGAACTTTTAAATTCATCAGAGAGTGAATAATTAATTCGTTTAAGAGCAGAAAATGAATATATAAAGGCTGAGAATGAAATCATAAAAAAAGAAATTGACTTGAAAGAAGAAAGACAGGCTGAACAACTTAAGGCTAAAAAGTCACAATCATCAAAAAACCGGAGAAAATTGATACTGTTGCTTTAAGAAACAATGAATTATAACAGAAGATTATTGAAGTCTTCTATCCCCACAAATGCAGATACGGAGTTCGTAGAGTATATAGCGAACTTATCAATCTTGAATATAATGTAAACCATAAAAGAATTTAGAGACTGATGAAGATGATGAATTTGCTGCTCAAAAGAAGAATAGAAAATATCATTCATATCAATGTAATTTTGGTGAAACTGACCTAATATTATAGACAGTGTGCTCCATTTGAGATTGTTTCTTATGATTTATCAATGAGTCCTAATCTTAATCATATTAAAATAATGCTGGATATTGTATTTACAAAATTTCCTACAACAGATGGACTGATTTTCCATTTAGGCAAGGCTTACCAATATCATCATAAATATTATCAAAATGAATAAAAAAAAACAAGTAGTAATTAACTCCATGTTTAGAAAAGGTAATTACTATGATAACTGTATCATAGAAACTTTTTTTGGACGAATGAAGAATGAAGTGTATTATGACCATGAACATAATATAAGTCTTTTGAATCGTTTTCGGCAGCAGTTAACCAATATATAAGTTACTACAATAATGAAATAATTCAGGCTAAAACAAAATGGATGCTACATACAGTTTATAGGCAAGCATCCACATGCTAATTATTAGTTATTCAATTAAATCTTGTGTGTACAGAAATCTGGGTACACATCATCATATGCGCTTTTTTTATTTTGGGAATAATTATATAAAAATGTATTGTTAAATATGATTATTATAAGTTATATATATTAAATAATAACTAATTAACATCAACTGATAGACATAAATTTATAAATTCTACAAGGAATGTATGGGATTTATAATATTTATATGTTTAATAAAGATAAAAGTATCAATGGTTAGATATTAAATTCATTAAAAAATACAATTTAGAAATGTTAGTAAAAAGGGAGGGTAGACTGATTAAGTTTAGCAGATAATTCAGTTAAAAACTAATGAAAAAAATTATTGTTGTAAAATAAATTGACGGTGTGAAATTTTTTCTGTAAATTGAGATTTTCTATGATAATTGAGCGGTTTAATGGCAGTTTTCTGCGATTAAGCCGTTGTCTTTTTAATAGCAAAAATGAACGAACATGTCAAGAGCACCCAGAAAAATCTGGGTGTATTTTTTCTTGGCACATTATTTAGAGTTACATCATCAGTAGGTCAGGGTACATGATTTCCAGTTCACCACATACTTTTCCCCAGTTGCGGATAGACATTGTCCATTTTTTGCAATTTCAAAAGTACCCAGGTATAGTGCTTTCATCAGTACCTGGGAACTTGGAAATACGCTCCTCTGCTTGTTCAATCTACGATAGCATGAATTTAGTGATTCTATGGCATTCGTAGTATAAAAAGCGGTACGGTCATCCTTTGAAAACTTGAAGATTGGAGAAATTGCATCCCAGTTATCGTACCAACGGCTCATGACACTTGAATATTGTCCAGACCATTTCTTTGTTACAGTTTCTAACTGCTTTCTGGCAGCTTCTTCGCTTGCAGCTGTATAGATTGTCTTTAAAGTCTTTGCAAAGGCTTTCATATCTTTATTTGCAACATATTTCAGCGTATTTCTCACCATATGTACAATACAACGCTGTTGTTCTGTTTTAGGAAAAGCTGTAGGGATTGCATCCTTGATTCACGTTATTCAATCTGAGCAGAGAATGAGAATATCCTAAACTCCACGATTTTTTAAGCTTTTCAATACAGAAAGCCAGTACTTACTGATTTCATTTTCGCCCACAACAATGCTTAAGACTTCTTTCATGCCATTTTCATTGATACCAAGTACCACATATGCAGCTAGCTTCCCGATCACAGCATCATCACGTACAGAAAAATACACAGCATTAATAAAAATGATTAGGTATACAAGGCACAGGGGACGATTCTGAGAAGGAGCTTATCTGTGATATCGGATACCATTCCTTCACTGACTTCAAAAACATAAATATCCTCTATTGTTTATGAAATCTGTCGTGTAAGTCATCCCATTTGCATACATTCCAATAATCTTGTCATCAATTGAAGAAATATCTTTTTGATGTTTTGGAAGAACCTGTGCTTCAAAAAAACTTTGGCGATTCTGAAGTACATCTACTTCGAATTCACTACGAACGGTTTTAGATTTTATTCCATTACGATAATTAGGTTCACCAAATCTTTCGTAACGATCATATCCAAGATGATTGTCCATTTCCATTTCAAGCATATCTTTAAGTGCCTCCTGAATATCATCTGCTGATTGGATATCGTATTCCTGGAGCAGTCCATGGATAAGATTTATTTTTCCTTCTGTCATCGGTTTTGGTTTGTAAACTTCTTTTTTTCTGTTTGCAATAATAAAAGGCCTCCTATGATTTAATATATTTTATCATAAAATACCTTTATGGTTTTTAATTTACAGAGATTTTTCACAGGCTCAATAAATTTTATATATAAAGAAAAAGAGCCACTTAGATTTATGCTAAGTGGCTCTTGTTTTTTTATATAATATATTTAGTGTTATTTTTTGTTAAAAAATACTGAGATTGTTGTTCCTTTACCTAATTCGCTTTGAATATCAATTTTACCATGATGGTATTGAACTGCGTGTTTTACAATTGATAAACCAAGACCTGTTCCACCAGATAATTTAGAATGACTTTTATCAACACGATAGAAGCGCTCAAATATTTTGTGTTGGTGTTCTTGTGCAATTCCAATACCGGTATCAGATATGTTTAAATAAACACCATTTTCTTCGTCAGTTATCTTGATATGTACATTTCCATTAGGTTTATTGTATTTTATGGCATTATCGCATAGATTATATATTACTTCAAAAAGCAGTTGCCTTACACCGTTTATAATACCATCGTCACCTGATACATCTATAGAAATGTTTTTCATTTTTGCCGAATCAGACAAAATATCACAAACCTCTTCTGATAATACTTTTAGCGACACATCTTCACGAGGTAATTCAGCTTCTTCATCAAGTTGGGATAATCGTATAATATCATCTATAAGAAAAACAAGTCTAGATGCTTCTTTTCTAATACGACCTATAAATTTCGGCATATCATCTTGTTTTACTATTCCATTTTCAATTAACTCAGCAGAGCCTATTATTGATTGAAGAGGTGTTTTAAGTTCGTGTGAAACATTAGCTGTAAATTCTCTACGATTTTTTTCTGCATTTACTCGTTCGGTTATATCGACAGCAAGTATGACTAGACCATTTGTTGTTGTTGAAGAATCAATTCTAGTTATGTCAAATTGATATTCATTGTTATCTTTTCGCTCACGAATTGTAGAATGACCATCTTCCATTGCCTTGTTTATTGCTGATATCATATTGGTTTTTCTATAAACTGTAAGAAAATCTTTTCCAATACAATCATTATACGCATTGAAGATAGTTGTGGCTGCTGGATTGATACTGATAATCCTATACTTGTTATCGAGAAGAACTAAACCTTCTTTCATATTAGATGTAATTTGATTAAATTCTTCTTGCTTGCGTTTTAATTCATTCATTTGAAAATTGATTTTTTCATGTTGCATATGTATACGATTAAGCAATGGAGACAATTCTTCATATGAATCATTTTCGAGAGGTTCATCTAAGTTTAATTTATTTAATGGATCCACAACTCGTTTAGCCATTCTATGAGATAGCCAAGCAGAAAAAATAACGGCTAAAATAAAAATAAACAAAATAGGTTGAATCATTCCTAAGACAAGAACAAGTACTGTTGCGCGACTTGTAGATATGCGAAGTACAGAACCATCCTCTAAGCGCAAAGCTTCATAAAAAGTTTGTTCAGTTAAAGTAGAAGAATTTCTTACGCTACTTCCTTTACCAGTTGTAAGAGCTTCTTTTATTTCTTCTCGATCCTTGTGATTTTCCATAGAGTTGGAATCTACATGGCTGTCGAAAATAACGTCACCAGTTTTTGATACCCATGTCATACGGTAAGTATCAAAATTTAAACTTTTTAAGTAGTCTAATCCTAATTGTGATGTTGCATTTGCTGCTATATTAAGCTGGTCTTTAAGTTGCACTTGTTGTATCGTGCCAAAATATTTATAAAGAACTCCGGTGATAATTAAAATACTTGATACAATAACAGTTATAGCAACTGACATAATTGATTTAAATATTTTATTTACCATAATTAGCCTCCAAACGATAGCCTACATTTCTCACTGTTTCAATTAACTTACCATACACACCGAGTTTTTGTCTAAGTGTTCTTATGTGCATATCAAGAGTTCGGCTATCTTCCATATAATCTAGATGCCAAACTTTTGTAAAAAGCTGTTCTCTGGTGTATGCTACACCCGGATGAGAAAGAAATAGGCGAAGAAGTTCAAATTCTTTATAGGTTAACTGTATGCGTTCTCCGTCTGCAATAACTGTGTGCTCATCAAGGTTTACAACAAGACCACCTATTTTTAAAAGCTTAGAAACTTGTTTTGGTTGACATCTGCGCAAAACCGCTTTTACTCTTGATGATAATTCTAAAATGCTGAAAGGTTTAACCAAGTAATCATCAGCGCCTAAGTCTAATCCTATGATTCTATCGTATTCTTGACCTTTCGCAGTGGCCATAATTATAGGAATTTCTCGATACTCTATTGAGTCTTTTAGCTTTTTTAGTATCTCAATACCGTCCATCCCTGGAAGCATAACATCAAGGATTATCAGGTCAGGTTTTTCATTTTTAAGCTCATCCAAGGCAGAAAGACCATCTTCAAATCCTTTAACTTTAAAACCGGCAGAGGATAGAGCGTATATTTCAATATCACGAATATCGCAGTCATCTTCTATACACCATATCATTTTTGCTCCTCCTGATGCAATCCCGTTACAACATAAATAGCCCATTCTGCAATATTTGTGGCGTGATCTCCAATACGTTCAAAATATTTCGAAATCATTAAAAGATCAAGGGCAAATTCTCCGTTATCGTGATTTTCAGTTATTAAATAAACGATATTATTTTTTACTTTTAGAAAATAGTCATCAACAATATCATCTTGATCAATAACTTTTTCTGCCAGAACAACATCTTTTTTGATGAAAGCATCAATGCTTTCTGTAACCATTTTTATTGCTTCACGAGCCATATCCTCAATTAAAGTTATTTCTTCGGTGGATTTTATATCCATATATTTAATAATTTCTACAATATCTTCTGCCTGGTCGCCTATGCGTTCCAAATCAGTGATCATTTTCAGGGTTGCAGAAATTATACGAAGGTCACTAGCTACTGGTTGCTGATGTAGTAACAGTTTCATACAATGACTTTCGATGTCTCTTTCCATTTGATCAATGAGAGTACTGTTGTTTTTTACCTCATCTGCTAATCTCATATCGTTAGTACTGAGAGCTTTTGCAGATTTTGCTATGGCTTCTTCACACATAGCTCCCATTTCAATAATTTTTCTATTTAGCTCAAAAAGTTGTTCGTCAAATCGAGTTCTCATTTATATTCTCCTTAACCGAATCGTCCAGTAATATAGTCTTCAGTGCGCTTATCCTTAGGATGTGAAAATATATCATCAGTTTTACCAAACTCCACAAGCTCTCCTAAAAGGAAAAAAGCTGTATAATTAGATACTCTAACAGCTTGTTGCATATTATGAGTAACCATAACAATAGTATATTTTTCTTTTAATTCCATAACAAGTTCTTCAATGCGAGATGTAGAAATAGGGTCCAAAGCAGAAGTTGGCTCATCCATTAAAAGAACTTTAGGTTGTACAGCCAAAGCTCTTGCAATGCAAAGTCTTTGTTGTTGACCACCTGACATACCTAAAGCGCTTTTTTTCAACCTATCCTTTACTTCATCCCATATTGCTGCATCTCTCAAAGCCTGTTCAACAATTTCGTCTAATTTTACCTTATTAGTAATTCCGTGAGTACGTGGACCGTATGCCACATTATCATAAATGCTCATTGGGAAAGGGTTTGGCTTTTGAAATACCATTCCTATTTCTTTGCGCAGACTATTTACATCAACTTCTTTTGAAAAAATATCATTTTCGTTGTATTTAATATCTCCAGTAATCTTTACATCAGGAACTAGATCATTCATTCTGTTAAATGTTTTTAATAAAGTAGATTTTCCGCATCCAGAAGGACCGATAAATGCAGTTATGTTTTTTTCTGGAATTTCAATATTTATGTTTTTTAGTGCCTGATTATCTCCATACCATAGGCACATGTCTTTTACAGTTATAATATTACTCATAAACTTCTCCTTTTTGAAAAATAATTTTGCACCGAGGTTGCAGCAAAGTTAATTATAATAGTTAGAATCATTAAAATAGCTGCAATGGCAAATGCTACACCGAATTCTCCTCGTTCTTTAGCATACAGATATAGGGAAACAGTTAGAGTTGCACCAGGGGACATTAAAGCTGTTATTTGGGTATTGAGAATATGAACAAATCCTGCTGTATATAGTAATGCAGCAGATTCTCCGAGTATACGTCCAATAGAAAGTATGCAACCAGTAATTACACCATCAATACAGCTAGGGAGAACCACTGTGCGAATAACGCGCCATTTTCCTGCCCCTAGTCCAAAAGCACCTTCACGATATGATTGAGGAACAGTCTTAAGACTTTCTTGTGTTGTTCTCATAATTGTAGGTAGATTCATAATTACCAGTGTTAAAGAACCAGCTAATAGACAAGTTCCCATATTGTTTGAAAATAGAAGCATACCCACTAGTCCATAGATAATAGAAGGGATGCCAGATAAAATATCTGTAGCATATTCAATTATAGAGACTATTTTTTTATTTGATGCATATTCTGTAAGATATATTGCTGCGCCTACACCTAAAGGTAGTACAATAATTAGCGTAGAAATAACTATATATATAGTATTTAATATGTCTGGCAAAATTCCAATATTTTCGGATAAATAGCTAGGTGATGTTAAAAGTAAATTTAATGTAATATTTGGAAATCCTTTTATAAAAACATAACCTATAATAAAAAGCGTCAATGCAGCAGTAGCACCGACTGAGATAAACATAAGCACTTTCATAAATGCTTCGTAAAATTTTCTTTTTTTAGATAAAGATGAATTTAACATTTATTACTCCTTGTTTCTTTTTATGAAGAAGTTTAGTGTTGCATTTATTAACAAGATAAACATGAATAAAACTAAAGCAATAGAAAATAGAGCTTGTCGTTGCAATCCACTTGAATATGACATTTCGCTTGATACAGCTGTTGTAAGAAAACGCACACTTTGAAATATGGAGTTAGGCATATTAGGAGCATTGCCAGCTACCATCATAACAGCCATAGCTTCACCAATGGCTCGACCTACACCAAGAACAACGGATGCTGCAATACCACTTTTTGCAGCTGGTACAGACACTTTAAAATAAGTTTCTATTGATGTAGCACCCAAAGCTAAAGATGCATCTTCGTATTCTTTAGGAACAGAATCTAATGCTGTTACTGATACTTTTATAATAGATGGCAATATCATGATAGATAAAACTATTATAGCTGCTAGTAGACTAGAACCATCTGGAATATTAAAAATATTTCTAATATTAGGAATTAACACTAGCATACCTACCAAACCATATACAACAGAAGGTATACCAGCTAATAGACTAACAGCGGTTTGAACTAAATATTTTGTTTTTGGTGATGCCAGTTTAGACAAATAAACTGATGTCATAAAACCAATAGGAACACCGATTATAATTGCACCAGATGTTCCATAAACGCTAGTAAGTATAAAAGGTAAAATGCCATACTTTGGTTCTGCGGCCGTGGATGCCCATTCTTTACCAAAAAGAAAATTTATAAGACCAATTTCTCGTATTGCGGGAATACCAGAAATGACTAGATAAATTGTAATCAATAGAACAAATCCAACAGTTATAAGTCCCAGCAAAAGAAATATTCCGTGAATAATATTCTCCTTAAATTTATTTTTTTTCATATAAAATCCTCTGAATATATAAGCGACGGTTAGTAGCCAAACCGTCGCTTATGCATTATTTTTTTAGTTTGCTGAAACTACTCCAGCAGCAGAAATAAGTTCATTTGCATCAGGTGATGTGATGAAGTCAAAGAATTTCTGTGCAGCTTCGCTAAGCTTAGTATCGTTTTTAGTAACAAGAACAAATGGACGCTGAACGATGTAACTACCATCTTTAATTGCACTTTCAGTTGCAGCCACACCATCAATTGTGAGGGCCTTAACGCTGTCTTTTACAGAAGCAGCTGAAGCATAACCGATTGCTGCAGGGTTTTGAGAAACAGTAGTTAGTACATCACCAGTAGAAGTGAGTTCTTGACGATATTTACAAGCTTCTTTTGTGTCTGTAATAGATTCGAAGCCATCACGTGTACCACTACCAGCTTCACGACCGATTAAAACAATTTCAGAATCAGCGCCACCAACTTCAGACCAATTTTTTATTTCGCCTTTAAAAATTTTTGATATATTTTCCAAACTTAAATCAGAAACATTATTTTCATTATTAACTATAATTGCGATACCGTCATAGGCAAGAACAGTTTCATTTAAACCAGAAGATTTTTCTTCATCTTTAAGATTACGAGAAGATAAACCAATGTCGCAACGACCTTCTTGAACAGCTTTTATACCACTACCTGATCCTGTAGGGTTGTAAGTGAAAGTAATTCCAGTATCATTTTGAAAAGCTTCACCAAGAGTTCCGATAACTTTTTCCATAGAAGTTGAACCGTCAGTAGAAACTGAACCAGTTGGTGCTTTACCTGAGCAGCCTGTTAGCATAGGAATAGCTAAAACTGCAGCCAACGCCAAAGAAATAATTTTTTTCATTTTAAATGTCTCCTTTCAGACAAACCTTTTTATGTATCTTAGCTACAATTACTATTTTAGAATTCCTTTGTAAAATGAAAAAGACATAATTTGTCAAATTTAAGTTAAATTTATATTTACTTGAATATAAAGTATGATTATTTCTATAATAAATTTTACAAATAAAAATAATACGAGTCAAAAAATGTAAAATGACAGTTGACTCCTATTATTTAACTAGAAATTGATTACAATTTTATTATTTTTATATTCTGTGACATCAAGTTCTACACCGTATACTTTTTTTAACATTTCTGGATTAATAACTTCTTGAGGACTACCTTGTGTAACTACTTTTCCATGATATGATAACGCAATGATTTCATCACTATATTTTATAGTTTGATTTATATCATGTAAAACCATAATAATAGTTATCTTATATTTTTCATTAAGCATTTTTACAAGGTTAAGAATTTGTAATTGATAGCGAATATCAAGATAAGTGGTAGGTTCATCAAGAAGAATGGTTTTTGTACCTTGAGCCAGCGCCATAGCAATCCATACACGCTGTCGTTGCCCACCAGATAAGCTTTGTAATGTTCTATTTCTGAGAGAATATACCCCTGTAATTTTCATTGCTCTTTCAATAATTTTTTCGTCATGTTCATCATAATAAGAGTGAGTTATTTTAGTATGTGGAATTCTACCGTATGAAACAAGTTTTTTAACTGTAATATCTCCAGGAGCGGTATTGCTTTGGTGGACTATTGCAACTTTTTTTGCAAAATCAGAAAGACCGATTCTGCAAAGAGATTTATTGGCGAATTTAATTTCACCATCATAGTTTTTCAAATTTTTAGTGAGAAGCTGAAAAAGAGTAGATTTGCCACAACCATTTGGCCCAATAATTGTTGTTATTTTTCCTTTTGGTATTTTTATATTTAAATTATGTAGTATGTTTTTTTCTTCATATGAAAACGAAAGATTTTTAATTTCAAAACTTATATTATTTTCCATAGATACCACCATTTTTCCTTAGCAAAATTATGAATGTTATTCCACCAACTACTGAAAGTATAACAGAAGCATTAATTTCGTATGGTCTTATTATTGTTCGTCCTATTGTATCCGCAAGTAGAAATAGAAAAGCTCCTGAAATTGCAGAAAAAGGTATAAGCAACTTATGTTCACTTCCTACAAGAATTCTTCCCATATGAGGAATAAGAAGTCCAATAAAACTTATCGGGCCAACAATGGCAGTACAACCACCAACAAGGAAAACAGCGATTATACTTATAACTAAACGAACAGTATCAATGTTTACACCTAATCCACGAACAGTTTTGTCTTCTAATCCACATAGATTACACCATCTTGAACTTATAAAAGCTAATATAAGTCCAATAAATGAAATATAAGCAAGTACATGAACATCATTCCAAGTTTTCATCGTAATATTGCCTTCAACTATCGAGGCTACTCCAGAAAGGTTTTTGCCACTCATAGAATTTACGACTGAAGATAAACCCGTAAATAATGATTGCATTGCTACACCCATAAGTATAATGCGCAAAGGGGATAGAGAACCTTTCCATGCAAGACTATAAACAATAAAAAAGGATAAAAGTCCACCTAAAAAACTAAATAATGGAGCTATTAAATATAAACTTGGAAAAATAGCAGTAGCTACAACTGCTGAAAAAGCCGCCCCGCTAGAAATACCAAGCAGACCTGGGTCTGCAAGTGGATTTTTAAGTATAGCTTGAAAAAGCACACCAGCAACAGCAAGTGAAGAACCTGCCAGTATTGATATAAGTATTCTTGGAAAACGTAAATCGTACACAGAGGCCACGGCAGGGTCATATTTTATAAAAAGTCCATTGAGCAACTGTGAAAAAGTTAATTTTATACTTCCAAGATTTACTGAAAGAAAAAACAAAAAAACAAGCGAAAATATAAGAATAATAAAAGCTAAAGCAATTTTGCTAAAACTTTTTTTATTAGATGCCATTATACTCCTCCTACTAATCATTGTTGTAAAGCAAGTCGTCCAAAATATCTAAAGCTGCAGGATATTCAAAGTTTGCACTCATGCCAAATTTTTCATGAGGTAAATCATATACTTTATTATTTTTCACAGCTGAAAAATGTTGCCATATATCATTGGTTTTAAATTCTTCAGCGAACATTTTCATAACATTTTCAGGGAGAGCATGAGCTGTTCTTAAAATTATATCAGGGTCTTTTTTTAACATATCTTCAGTGTTGACATTTAAAAATTCATCATCAGTACCACTATAAATATTTATTCCCCCTGCCATTTCAACTAAGCTACCTACATAAGAATTTTCAGTAGCAACTATATAAGAACCAGGTAGTCCCATTAGAATAAGAACTGTTGGAGCTTTTTTATCACTATGGCTTTCTTTATATGAAGTATAATATCTATCAAATTCATCAGTAAGTTTTTTTGCTTCATCTTCACGGCTAAATAGTTTTCCCATATCATCAATGGATTTGTACATTCCAAACACGCTTTTAAGATTGACAAAAGCGTATTGAACACCAATAGCATCATATTTTGGGGCTAAATCGTTTTTTAAACTTGAAGGGCTCAATACCCAATCAGGTGATAATTGCGAAATGATTTCCATATCTGGGCTCATAGGATTCCCTATAATAGTTGCGTTCTCATATACTGTAGGAATTTCAGCTAAATTCGTTTTAGGAACACCTACTACATTAAGATTTAACTTTTCACAAATTTGCATAATAGATATACTTGATGCTGCTATTTTTGCATTTGTGTTATTGGAACTTTGATTTTTATTAGATAATTTTTGGTCAACACAACCAGTGAAAAAAAGACAAGAAGAAAGTATGAATGCGAATAATCTTTTAAACTTATTCATCCTCATTGGCCTCCCAACTGTTATCGAGAAGCTCTTCAGAAAAATTTATATCATCTTCGTCATCATCTGGTTGGTTATAATTCCTTTTTACTTTACTTTTACTTTTTTTCAGCAAAATGGATTTAACAAAATCAAAAATAACGCAAGCTAGTATTTGTGCACAAAAAGTAAGAACGAAAAACATAATCCAAACATCAGTTCCGATTTTTAGTTCTTTGAATTCGTTTACTTCGTTAGTTTTGTTATTTGATAAGTCTTGTTTTGTCAAATTTGTTCCACCAGTAACTAGTCCCGTAGCGTTATCAAATGAGTGGCTAGAATTATTGTTAGAATTAGTTTCAGAGGCATCAGTTTGTACAAAGTCTCCAGAGTTGCCATAAGTAAATCCATCTAGGGTTATAAAGAATGTAACATATCTACCCATAGGTTCAACGAAACACTCAGCTTTTATGATTGTAGATTTACTATAAACTGATAATCTCAAGTCAGCCCAATCATCACCAGAGTTTGTTGTTTCATAACTTGCAGATTGCCACTGACTATCTCCTGGTTCTTGAACATATAGTTGAACATCTGATATACTATTCATCATATTAAAACGAATAGAAAGTAGGTAGTCGTTGTTGTCTATCTTTTCTAATAAAGCTGAAGAATCTATTACATTACTAACCATTGATTGCCCCAGAGCTTCATTATCTTCACCAGCAGAATCTTCAATAACATTAGTTTCAGGATGTCTGTAATGTCCAGTTGCATTAGCACTCTCACAAGGTAAAGATTCAGCGTAACTAATATATGTTACATTAAATATAAGTAATAAAGCGAAAGCGGTGCTTGTAAAAATTTTTATTAAAGTTTTGAATTTCATATTCTTGACCTCATCCTTTATTATTTTAGCTTTTTAAACCATGAGTATGCAGCATAGCCACTACTTATCACAATGGTAAATAGAATGAAACCTACCATTTTCCATAACGACTCAGTTTTTAGTATGTATCCAATAGGTTTAAAAGTTGTATTATTGACTGTTTGACTTTGAGCCTCATGTTTAGTAGATGTATTGTTGGATTTATTTAATAAATCATTTTGTGATTTTTTAGTAGTGGGTTTAGTTTTTTTTGACTTCGGTTTTGCAATGCTTGTAACGTTATTTTCTTGAGGTGTCTGACCTTTTTCAAAGTTAGAAAGAACCACATAAAATGATTGAGTAGTATTCATGATAGCATTTATATAAGAATTGCAGGTAAGACCACCATTTACTGATTCTTCCAACGCTTTTATAGGTAAGTTTACAACGATAGGCGATGCATAGTAGTTTCCGGAAGTAGTAATAAAACCGGATGCTGCATCAAAATACTTAGCAACTTTATTTGAAGTATTTACTCTAGCATTATAAGTAGAGCTGTTATAAATAAAATTAACATTTGATAGTGGAGTACCTTCCGATACATAATTTGGAATAGGGTCTACAACATAAAGAGTAAGTGTTGCTGTGTTTCCTTTATATGAAATGTCGGCTTTTTTATAAAATAATTTATTACACATGCTTTCTTCATAAAAATTATTATCTTTTCTCATACTTACATCACAGATATAATTTCCTTCATTTACAATAGGCAATTGTGGAAGCGGTGTGATTGTTGGAGAAGGAGATGGTGTAGGTGTAGGAAAAGTGGATGGGGAAGGAGTTGGGTAAGTGGGTGGATTTGGAGTTACAGATACATTCGGGTCATATTTTATATAAAAATTTAGTGAACCTATATATCTGCCTTGAGCAGCATTAGCAATATCTTCTTTCTTTATAAGAATATTCCCTTCTAAAATTGTGTCTTTTGATAGTGAATATTTCCCAAAAAAGTTATAACACGGAAGCAAATTATTACTTTTATTTTCTAAAACAAGGTCTGTTTTTTCATCTGATGAGATTGTTACTGTTCCTTTTTCATCGCCCATTGATAATATTACATTATATTTATAGTTCATATCATTTTCTGCTGATAAACTTCCCATATAAATACTTTCTGGAATATTAACAGTATATGTGGATTTAGTAGGAGGGACAGTTGCATTTATAGTGGAAGTTTGTTTTGATTCTTCGTAAAGTTTTATATCGTTAGATATTGCAAATGCATTATTAGAAGTGTTCAAAAACATAAGAAAAACCAATGCAAGTCCTTTTATATTTTTTCTCATAAAATCTCCTTATAAATTATAGTGATATTATAAAAATATTAAAAAATATTTACATTAAAGAAAATAACAAATTCTAAATTTAAATTATATGATAATATAAAATGTATTTGGTTTAAACTACACTTAATACGCATCCTACGCTAGCCCCGTTTTTTGGAGTATAACTTTCATCGGTACTAAATGTATTGTATTTTATAGTAACGGGGTATTCACCAACAGGTAATGCCTTGGTTAAAGTTATAGAATAAATATGCTGACCAGGTTTTATTAGCTTAGATTTGTAAATTTCCTCATTTGTATCATTCAAAATGAAAGAAATTTCAAAATATACTTCATTTTCTTCTGGGTTATATAAATCAATGGAAACTTCCTTTTGGTTGGCTTTAATAGGAATTGTAGAGTAACCTGGAATTTTTATGCCTTTTGACTGAGTAGCTTCAATGTTTTCTTGGAATTGTTCTTCTTCAAATGTAGGCTCAAAATTAGTAATTTCACCAGGTTCTTTTTTTGTAATAACAATACTTGCAAAATAACCAATTAAAATAAGCAAAATAGCTAAAGATAGTTTTGCAAATATTGATTTAATTTTATTTTTTTTCATACAACCTCCATAGTTTAGTGCTTGCAAACTTATAAATTAAAATACTTCAACAAAACACTAAAATTTATATAAATTTCTTTTAACAAGACAATAATTCCCACAAAATATGACATCAGTGGGAATTATTATTATCAATTGTTATCAAAAATAAAATTATTTTCCAGCGAAGTATTTAATAGTAAATTCAGCTGAGCCAGTGTAGTTACCGGCTGATGCTGCTTTAACATCCTTACCAAGAACTGTGAATGTGCCTTGAAGTGTTTTACTTGAAGAAACTTTTTCTGTTTTGAATGTGTTTGTATATGCTAAAACTTTATCGCTTGACATAAGATTTCCTTTTTCAGTAGCAGAAACTTCAACATAACCATTACCCAAGTTTTCTGCTGTTATTTCTACATTATAGTTATAAGTATTATCCTTGTCAGCGGAAAGCGTGCCCATTGTGATTGATTCAGGTATAGTAACAGTATAAGACGATATAGGTGCTGCAACTTCTGCTGAAACAGTCATGCTATGTGTTTTTTCTTCTGAAGGCAACTGCCCTAAATCACTACCAATAGAAACAATATTGTCAATTTTAACTTTAAAATTGACATTTGTGTTCATAAAAACATTTACATATGCTACAGCATCTACACCTTTAGTAACGGCATTAATAGCTGTACGTGGAAGATTAAATGTTAATTTCTGTGTAGTAAGACTATCGCCTTCTTTTACACCAAACATAGAATTGGTTGTATCAAATACTTTTTCTGCTTTTGTCACAATATCAGAATCTGCTGCATATTTTTCACTATTTATTGTGAGAGAAACATCTTTTAAAGTGCCATCCGTACCCATTTCTTTGAAAGCTGGAACAGGAAAAGCTACATAAGCATCTATTTTAAGATTTTCAGATGTTAATGTAATGTCTGCCTCATGCACAAAAAGAGCATCACACATACTATAATTTGCTGGAGTAAAATCGGTAACTCCTTCTTTATAAAAATGAATTGTGCCTTTATATTCACCATCAGCATACTGTGCGTCAGGTGAGTCAGCAAAGGCTGGTGTGATACTCATAGTTGCTGAAAGTATGAGTGAAAGCGTTGCTGATGCAACTTTTTTGAAACTATTTTTCATTTTCTGTCTCCTTGAAAAATTTATTTATTTTGACTAACACCTAGGTGTAAAATCCATAATTATTTTAATTGCATATGAAAAGTTATAAGTGAATAATCTAAAATTAGTTAGCTTAGGCTAACTTTACGCTTAAAATATATGCTAATTAAAGAATTGGTTATTAAAAGTAATTCTAATAAAGAATTATCTAAAATAATAACGACTTTAAATAGCAATTTTAAATATTAGATATTAAAATATTATTTAAGAGACAGTTAGCACACGCTAACTTGCGTATGTATGTTAAACCTTTACGAAAAAAATGTCAATAGTTTTTTGATTTTTTTCACAATTATTTATAGAAATATATTAATTTATGATGAGTGTACTAATAATTTATCGTATTTGTTTTTTATTTTATAAAATGCAGAACATTTTTGTAATGATATTTTGTTATAAACTAAGAAATAAATAAAATGATTTTATGAAAGCAAAAAACAATATATCAAAGA
>JAHHTS010000033.1 GCA_020024475.1 Oscillospiraceae bacterium | reverse complement strand
CCCTCTGCTTGTAAGGCAGATGCTCTCCCAGCTGAGCTATGCTCCCATAACTCTCAGCGACGAAATATATGATACCATATATTATTTGCAAAGTCAACACTTTTTTTGAAAAAATAGATTTTTCTAAAAAATTATATCTATATGAAACATATCTATTTTTTTAGTGTTTTTATCATACGATTTAAATCTTGTTTTGTAAAATAATATTTAGAATCACAATACTGGCATCCCATTTCTATTTGATCTTCTTCATCACGAAGCATTTCCAAATCTTTAATACCGATACTGATAAGTGCTTTTTCAACGCGTTCTTTTGTACAATCACATTTATACCTTACTTCTTCCTCATCAAGTATATTTGGATTAAAGCCATCAAGTACAGTATCAATGACATCATAAACAGTTTTATTTTGTTCAAAGAAAGATGTAATACTCTTTACATTTTTAATATTGTTTTCAATCATAGATATTTCTTCTTCTGTAGCACCTGGAAGAAGTTGTAATAAGTATCCGCCTGCTCTTTTAATAGTGAGATCAGGGTTAACTAATACCCCTAAAGCACAAACAGTAGGTATTTGTTCTGAGTAAGCATAATATGCTGTGATGTCCTCAGCAATTTCGCCACTTACAAGTGGAATACTACCTACATATGGTTCTTTCATACCTATATCTTTGACAACATATAGTTGGCCGTTTTTTCCTACAGCTGTACCTACATCTAATTTCCCATCACTTCTAAGAGGAATTTCCACAATATTATTTTCAGCATAACCTTTACAGTTTCCTTCACCATCACAAGCAACGGTAATAAGACCAATAGGGCCATCAGCTTTTATACGCAATGTAATTGTATCTTGACTACTTTTGAGTGATGACGCCATAAGCTGTGACGCTGTTAGCATTCTACCTAATGCTGCACTTACAACAGCTGAAGGTTTGTGTATTTCTTCCATTCTCTTAACAATATCAGTAGAGTCTATAGCACTAATTACTACTCCACCCATATCAGAAATTGCTCTAACCAGTTTAGACATTTATTTCTCCTTTTTTACTGCGAACATATAACGCTGAGTGTTCTCTTTAATCTTACCAAAATTTTCTCCATCGATTAGCTCAACTACTTTTAATCCAGACTTTTTTAGCATATTTTCTATTGAATTTAAGTCATAAAAATATTCGAAAAATGATTCGTTATATGTTTCTCCAGCTTGTTTATCATTAATTGTTATTGAAATTTTTGTTTTATGTTCGCTCAACATAAGTTTATTTTCCCAATGACAATCAGCCTCTTTGTCGATGAAATCAAAAATTTCATTTTTCAAAACATTTATATGTTTATATGGTGTGTTCATATCGAATATAAATACACCATCTGGATGCATGAACAAAGACACTCTATCAAATAGTTTTTGTACCATATCACAATCTTCAAGATGATTAACAGTATCAAAAGTACATGTAAATAAATCTACCGATCCATACATATCCAATTCTGTTATATCTTGTTTTAAAATCAGTATCTCATCAGCGCCTATTTCATCTCTCTTATCAAAAAGTACATCTAACATTTCGTCAGAGTTATCGACTGCGATTGTATCAAACCCAGATTTATGAAACCTGAACGCTAATTCTCCTGTTCCACATCCCAAGTCACACACTATTCCATTTTTAACGCCATGTTTTGCTGCCATCGATACTATATGTTTAAAAAGTTTATCATAATCAGCGTTATAATTAAAATAGTCATAGAAATAACTAAATTCTTTATAAGACATTATTTTATTCTCCCAAAAAGGTTTCAATCACACCATTTAAAGTATCAATACCTATATTTTTTAAAACACTAGTAAGAACAATATTGGACCAAGTATATTCCTTACAATACTCTTTAAACTCCTCTACAGCAACGTTTTGTTGCGTTTTATTAAGCTTATCTCCCTTTGTAAGAGCAATTACAAAAGGAATTTTGTGGTGAGAAAGGTATTCCAACATCATATAATCATCGTACGAAGGCTCACGTCTACTGTCAATAAGCTGTATAACAAGATTTATTTTCCTATCTGTTTCAAAATACGAGTTTATAAGTTTATCCCATCTCTCACGTTCTTTATCACTAACTTTAGCAAATCCATATCCAGGTAAATCGACAACACAAAAATCATTAACATTATAAAAATTTATTGTGCCTGTTTTACCAGGTTCCCCACTGACTCTTGCTAAATTTTTTCTATTGCAAAATTTATTTATAAGGCTAGACTTTCCTACATTGCTTCTTCCAGAAAAAACAATTTCAGGTTTTGAAGAAATAGGAAGTTGTTTATTAGTACCATAAGCAGCACTGAATTCTGCGTTTTTAATTATCATTTTTTCACCTAATTAAGATTTATACTTATTGCTTGATCAATAGTTTTTACTGGAACAAATTCTACTTGTTCTTTAACCTTTGTATCAACTTCTTCTAGGTCTGGTTTATTATCAAAAGGAATTATAACAGTCTTAATTCCTTCCCTATAAGCAGCCATAGATTTTTCTTTTAACCCACCTATTGGCAAAACTCTACCTTGTAGCGTAACTTCACCTGTCATAGCTACATTACCTTTTACACTGCGTTTTGTTAGAACTGACAGTAGTGCTGTTGTGAGAGTAATACCAGCAGATGGACCATCTTTAGGCACTGCTCCTTCCGGAGCATGAATATGTATATCTATTTTAGTAAAATCTATATTTATACCATACTTTTCACTATTTGACTTTATGTAACTAAGTGCAATTTTACATGATTCTTTCATCACATCACCAAGACTACCAGTAAGTTCTAGTCTTCCAGAGCCATTTGGGATTACTGTCACTTCTATAGGAAGCATTTCACCTCCTACGCTAGTCCAAGCTAAGCCATTGGCTACACCTATTGTATCAATAAGATCAAGATTATTAGGTTTAAATTTCTCAGCCCCTAAAAGCTCAATTATTTTAGCTCTATTAACAGATATTTTTTCTTCTTGTTTTGAGGCTATTAGTTTTGCACATTTTCTTAAAACAGTTACAATTGTTCTTTCAAGAGTTCTAACGCCTGCTTCTTTGGTATAAGCATCAATTATTTCATATATAGCGCTGTCATTAAATTTTACATATTGTTTCATACCATTTTTATTAAGTTGTTTAGGTATAAGATGTCGTTTTGCTATATTGAATTTTTCTTCTCTAGTATAACTAGACAATTCAATTACATCCATTCTATCCAAAAGAGGCGCTGGAATTGAATTTATATTATTTGCTGTTGCAATGAAGAAAGCGTTGCTCAAATCGATAGGAATATCAATATAATGATCATTGAAAGCTTGGTTTTGTTCCATATCAAGAACTTCTAGTAAAGCAGATGCTGGATCTCCACGAAAATCCCCTGATAGTTTATCTATTTCATCTAGTAAAATAACAGGATTGTTTGATTTTGCTTGTATAAGACTGTTTGCTATTTTACCTGGCATAGCACCCACATATGTTCTTCTATGACCTCTTATTTCACTTTCATCTCTTACACCACCAAGAGAAACTCTTACAAAGTTTCGACCAAGACACTCGGCAATAGATGAAGCAATACTAGTTTTACCTACCCCTGGAGGTCCGACAAGACAAATAACTTGACCTTTTACATTTTTGCTTAGCTGTCTTACGGATAAAATTTCAAGAACTTTTTCTTTAACCTTATCTAGTCCATAATGACCTTTATTTAAAATAGCTTCTGCTTTTATTACATCCATTTGTTCATTTGTGGAAACATTCCAAGGAATAGATAAACAAGTGTCCAAATAAGCTCTAATAACTGCAGCTTCTTGAGATAATGCCATCATTTTTTCAAGTCTATTTACTTCTTTAATAAGTTTTTCTTTTGAATCTTCTTCTAAACCAGATAATAATATTTTTTCACGATATTCATCGCTTTCTTTTTTAGTATCTTCACCTTCGTCCAATTCTTCAGATATAGTTTTCATTTGTTGACGAAGGTAATATTCCTTCTGATTTCTGTCCATTTCAGCATGAACTTTAGATTTAATATCAGCTTCTATTTTTAAAACTTCATATTCGTTAAGAAGAAATTTTAAAATATAATTCAGTCTTTTTTCTATTGAATTTTCGACTAAAACAGATAATTTATCTTCAAACTTAAACATGAGATTGGTAGCTATATAATAACAAAGCTGATTAGGATCTTCTGTTAGAAAAATATTTGAAATGACTTCTTTAGAAATCTTTGGTGAAACAGTTAAATATCCCTCAAAAGCTTCCTTTATGGAACGAATAAGAGCTTCTATATTATTTCCTCTACCAGATCGGATTTTGCTAACTGGATATTCTTTTGTAATAGCTGAAATAAAATCTCCGCTAATATCAATATCGATGGTTTTAGCACGATATTTAGATTCCACCATAACTTTTACTATTCCATCTTGGACTTTTAAAACCTGTTTAATTTCAGCTACAACACCAACATCAGCTATATCAGCGTTGGATGGGTCTTCTTTATCTATATCAATTTGTGGTACAAGGTAAATCATTCTCTTTTCTGCCATTGCGGCATTTACAGCGTTTATTGACTTTTCTCTTCCAACATCGAAATGAACAACACTGTTTGGAAAAACAACTAAACCGCGTAAAGCAATAGCAGGTAATTGAAGGTATTCACTTGTACTATCAGTTTTTATTCTAATTTTGCTAGACATAATTACCTCCTAAATATAATTTAGTATTAATATATAATTATAGCAGAAAAAATCTACCATTACAATATACTTATATTTTATGTTGAAAATATAAAAAGGAACATTGAAAACAATGTTCCTTTTATCTTAATATTCTTTGCTTTCACTATAAAGCTTATGGCTCTGGCCATATTCATACTGGCAAATGCCAGTTTCAGCAGCTTCTCTGTTTAAAATAACCTTAACAATTGTACTATCATCTGGTACTTTAAACATTGCCTCTTTTAAACATTCTTCAAAAATAGATCGTAATGCTCGTGCTCCACTTTTGCGTTTGATAGCTTTTTCAGCAATATATTCTAAAGCATCATCAGTGATTTCTAATTCTACATTATCCAGTCCAAAAAGAGCTTGGTATTGTTTTATAAGCGAGTTTTTAGGCTCTTTAAGAATTCTAATTAACGCATCTTTATCTAAAGCTGATAAAACTGAAACAACTGGAAGTCTACCAATCAATTCAGGAATAATTCCAAAATGAACAAGATCATCTGGCTCTACACGCTTAAGAATAGTAGTGATATCCTCTTTATTCTGCGATTTTATAACGCCACCGAAACCTAAAACACCATTTTCAGCTGTTCTTTTAGCAATTCTTTTTTCAATACCATCAAAAGCACCACCACATATAAACAAAATATTTTTTGTGTCAATTTGAATAAATTCTTGTTGCGGATGCTTTCTTCCTCCTTGAGGTGGAACATTAGCTACAGTTCCTTCAAGAATTTTAAGTAGAGCTTGTTGAACTCCTTCTCCTCCCACATCACGAGTGGTTGAAGGATTTTCACTCTTACGAGTAATCTTATCTATTTCATCGACATATATAATGCCTTTTTGAGCTTTCTCAATGTCATAATCAGCAGCTTGAATAAGGCGCAAAAGAATATTTTCAACATCTTCACCCACATATCCAGCTTCTGTTAAAGTAGTTGCATCTGCTATAGCAAATGGCACATTGAGCATTTTTGCAAGTGTTTGAGCAAGCAAAGTTTTGCCTGTTCCAGAAGGACCAAGAAGAAGTATATTGCTTTTTTGAATTTCAACATCATCAATTTTATCACCACTTAATATTCTCTTATAGTGGTTATAAACAGCAACACTGAGAGCAATCTTTGCCTCATCCTGACCGATAACATATTTATCTAATCCATTCTTTATCTGAAGTGGCGACAATATTCTTATGTCATCAAATCTATTATTTCGTTTATTTGATGATTTTTTTCTAGATTCAATTACGCCTTCTTCTTCCAATAATTCACAACAAAGAGAAATACATTCATTGCAGATATTTACACCTGGTCCAATAATTATTCTTTCTACTTCTGTGGAGTCTTTACCACAAAAACTACAAGTTATTACTTTGTCTTTATTTGCCATAATCCTCCATTATCTGTGATCAATTACTTTATCAATAAGTCCATAAGCACAAGCTTCATCAGCATCTAAGAAATTATCACGATCTGTATCTTTAGTAATTTGTTCTAAAGATTGACCTGTTCTTTCAGCTAAAATCTTATTGAGTTTTTCTCTCATTTTAATAATTCTATCAGCGTGAATTTTAATATCAGAAGCCTGACCTTGCATTCCTCCTAAAGGTTGGTGAATCATAATTTCACTATTAGGAAGAGCGTATCTTTTCCCTTTTGCTCCTGCTGCAAGTAAAAATGCCCCCATAGATGCTGCCATACCAATACATGTAGTAGAAACGTCACATTTTACATACTGCATTGTGTCATAAATAGCCATACCCGCGGTTACAGAGCCGCCAGGACTATTTATATAAAGATTTATATCTTTATCAGGATCTTGACCTTCCAAATATAGTAACTGAGCAACAACAAGGCTAGCCGTTGCATCATTTACTTCATCTGAGAGGATAATAATTCTATCGTTTAGAAGTCGAGAGAAAATATCATAAGATCTCTCACCCCTACTTGTTTGTTCAATAACTACTGGTACTAATGCCATAAAATAACCTCCGATTCTTTCTAATAGTTAGTTTAGGCTTTAACAGTAAAAATTATGCATTTGTGATTTCAGCATTTTCTTTAATGAAATCAATTGCTTTCTGAATAGCCAAATCTTTTTTAACATCTTCTGCTGAAAGCATATTTCTCAATTCTGTAATTGGGAAATTGTAAGCTGTTGCAGCTTTCATCAATTCTTCTTCATATTCTTCATCAGAAGCTACAATATTTTCTGCTTTAACTACTGCTTCAAGAGCAAGACGAATTTTTACATGTTCCTCAGCCTGTTCTCTGAATGTCTTTTTGAACTGATCAAGTTCCATTTGTGTATACTGAAGGTATGTCTCGAGGTTAAGTCCTTGCTGTTCAAGTCTGCGAGCAAAATCGCTAACCATTTCATCAACTTTTACTTCGTACATTGCTTCTGGTATATTAGCTTCAAGGCCTGCAATAACCTGCTGAATAAGTTTATTTTCTACATCAAGTTCTGCTGCTCTATCTGCTTCCTCACCTTTTACTTCTTTGATGTTAGCTTTAAGCTCTTCAAGTGTGTCAAATTCACTTACATCTTTTGCAAATTCATCATCGAGTTCAGGAAGTTCTTTAACTTTCAATTCATTGATTTTAGTTTTAAAAACTGCTGGTTTTCCTGCAAGTTCTTCTACTTGATATACTTCTGGGAAAGTAACATTTACATCAAATTCATCGCCAATATTGTGTCCAACAATCTGATCTTCAAATCCTGGAATAAAGTGACCAGAACCAAGCTCAAGATCAAAACTTTCGCCTTTTCCACCTTCAAAAGCCACGCCATCAGCAAAACCTTCGAAGTCAATATTTGCAATGTCTTTGAGTTCTGCTGCTCTATCAGAAACAGAAACAAGTCTTGCATTTCTTTCCTGTAATTTTTCAAGTTCACCTAAAACAACTTCATCAGTTACTGGGATAGAAGTTTTTTCAGCTTTAAGTCCTTTATACTGACCAAGTTTAACTTCTGGATATGTTGTCAAAATAGCTTTAACTGTAAATCCATCTTCTTTTGAACAAGCTGTAATGTCAAGCTCTGGTCTAGCTACAACAACAACGCCAGATTCCTTAACTGCATCTTCGTAAGCTTGTGGGAGAATTTCATCAATAGCATCATTGAAAAAAATTTCTTTACCATACATTTTTTCTACTACATTTCTTGGTGCTTTTCCTTTTCTAAAGCCTGGAACTGTAATTTCTTTATTTGCTTTTCTAAAAACTTTTGAAATTCCGTTTTCGAATTCTTCAGCAGAAACTTTGAATTCGAGTTCAACAGTATTTTCTGCTACTTTTTCATTTCTGATTATTTCCATATTTTAAAACTCCTTAAATTGTTTTTATTTTAAGTATGGTATCGTGTGAACGCACCACGACTTATAGATTATATCACACAAAAACAAATTAATCAATTATATATGGACAAAAATCAATCGCATCTGCAGAAATCAACTTGTACTTCACGCCATCGTGTATGCCATTGAATGCATAATTTATTGTTTTGCCATGTAGATGCCCATAAAAGCATCTTTTTATATTGTATTGTTTAAGTGTGTTTATTATATGATTTGCTCTTTGATCTTGGTAAATAGTTGGATAATGTAGGAAAACTATTTTTTCTTTATCGCTTTTTATATAGTCTAATGATGTTTTTAATCGGCCAGCTTCTCGTAAAATAATTTTTTCATCTTGTGGCTGTCCATTTTCAAATATCCAACCTCTTGTGCCACAAATAACATAATTTTCAACTTCATAACTATTATTATGAAGAAATTTAATTGAGTCGAAGTTGTTTTTATCTAAAAATTCCTGCAATTTTCTGCTAGTTTGCCACCAATAGTCATGGTTACCTTTTGATATAATTTTTTTACCTGGAAGACTTTGCAAAAATTGAAAATCAAGAAGTGCCTCATTTAGAGTTAATCCCCACGAAATATCTCCAGGAATTATTACAGTATCTGTATCTTTTACAAGACGAATCCAATTGTTTTTTATTCTATTATAATGATTTTCCCACCCAGGAAATATATCCATTGGTTTTTCTACCCCAAAAGATAAATGCAAATCGCCAATAACGAAAATTGACAAAGTAAACCTCCATATTGATTAAATATGATTACTTATTTTACCATAAATAATCTAACAAATCTATATATGATGTATTATTTATAATCACATTTTTGGCAAATGGTCAGCTTACCATCATCTTGAGAATAGTATTGACCACTCCATTTACATATTTGTGATAAAATTGGGAGAACAGATTTTCCTTTTTCGCTAAGTGAATATTCTACTCTTGGCGGTATTACATCATATTGTTTTCGTTCTACAAGTTCATTTTGTAATAAATCTTTTAATGTTGATGATAGGACAGCATCTGTAATATTATACATCTCTTTACGTATTTCACTATATCTCAGAGTTCCAGTTTGCCGAAGAACACAAATAACACGAGAATTCCATTTATTCCCAAATAGATTAAGTCCATATTCTAACGGACAGCGAATATCCTTTTCAAATTTTGGCTGATACATACTTTAATCCTCCTTACTACTCAAATTATAACATATTACTCTATGTTAGCAATATTACTATAAAATTAAATAGTTAAGAAATAATCAATAAAAAGCAGGAAGAGTCTAACATCCTCCTGCAAATCTATTTATTAAATTGTAACTTTAAGGAATACCTTTTTGCCTTTTTTTATAATAAAAGTATCATTAAATTCTTCTTTAGCAAATTTTGTATCTATTGATTCAACTTTTGAATCATTTACCAAAATACCACCTTGCATTACAAGTCTTCTTGCTTCCGACTTACTAGGGGCTAGTTTAGTAGCAACAAGTAGGTCAAGAATTGTAATGTTATTTTCTGTAAAACTAGCATCGCTTAGAGCAAATGTAGGCATTGTGTCACTATTTGCCGCACCGCCAAACAATTCACGAGAAGTTTTAAGTGCCAGATCTGCATCTTCCTTTGAATGGATAAGTTCTGTAAGTGTGTATGCTAATAATTCTTTTGCTTCATTGTAAGCTGCGCCACCACGTTTTACATAATCATCAATTTGATCAAGTGGTGTGAGAGTAAGCATACGAAGGCAGTTAGCTACATCAGCATCGTTGATGTTTCTCCAATACTGGAAGAATTCATATGGTGAAGTTTTTTCAGGGTCGAGCCATACAGCGCCTTTAACAGTCTTACCCATTTTTACACCATCTGATGTTGTAAGAAGATTAAATGTAACACCAAAGGCATCTTTACCATCTTTTTTACGGATAAGTTCAGTACCAGCAAGAATATTTGACCACTGGTCGCTACCACCAAACTCAGCAATACAACCATAATCATGAAATAAACGATAAAAATCATATCCTTGCATAAGCATGTAGTTAAATTCTGTGAATGTTAGACCAATATCTCTCTCCATTCTTACTTTAAATGCATCAGCCGAAAGCATCTTATTTACTGAGAAGAACCATCCTATATCACGCAAAAAATTGATATAATTAAGATTTAGAAGCCAGTCGGCGTTATTAACCATGATAGCTTTATTATCAGAAAAATCAATAAACTTTTTCATTGTTGTTTTAAATTTTTCAGCGTTAGCATCAATTTCTTCTTTAGGCATAACACGACGCATATCTGTTTTTCCACTTGGATCACCTATCATACATGTTCCGCCGCCAATAAGTGCAATAGGTCTATGACCATACATCTGCATATATCTCATAACCAGCATTTGTAAGAAATGACCTACATGAAGGCTATCTGCTGTTGGATCGAATCCAGTATAAAATGTAATTTTTTCTTTTTCCATCATGTCGCGAACAATTTCTGGATTTGTAACATTAGAAATAAGACCTCTTTCAACTAACAAATCATAAACATTATCTGGTAATTTAGTTCCATTGAATTCCATTTGAATTTCCTCCTATAAAAATCTTTATTGACAAACGGAAAAATGAAAATAAAAAACGCCGTCTGCCATTTTGGCAGAGGGCGTTATTAATAACACGGTACCACCTCTGTTTACGATAAGTTTCACAACTAATCGCCTCACAAAGTACAAAGACTTTTGTTCTATAACGGGAACATCCGTCAACGCCTACTTTTATTTCGGGTTGCCGCTCAAAAGGGTATTCGCTGAAAATTCAAAGTCATGCTTTCACCAACCGCACTCTCTCTAAACCGCACCTTTTCAGTTACTTATCTTTATCATAGCGTTACTATATGAATGAATCATATCATTTTAAAAATATGTTGTCAACTGTTTTTTGCACTAATAATCATTTCTTTAGCATTTAATAATGCAACATCTGAAATGTTGTCCCCTGATATTATCCTTGCAACTTCTCTAATTCTATCCTCTTCTGTTAAAGGTCTAACAGATGTATATGTAGAATCATCTGAAGTCGTTTTTTCAATAATCAAATGGTTATCAGCAAATGCAGCTATTTGAGCTGAATGAGTTACACAAAGTACTTGTTTTCCGATTGAGGTATATTTTAGAAGTTTACCTATTTTTAAAGCAGCCGATCCAGATACACCAGCATCAATTTCATCAAAAATAAGAGTGTGCGTGTCTTCGTGTGCAGCAATAACACTCTTTATCGCAAGCATAATTCTTGAAAGTTCTCCTCCTGATGCTATTTTAGCGAGTGGTTTTGGATCCTCGCCTTTGTTAGTAGAAATCAAAAACTCTATATTATCTTGTCCATTTGATGAAAAATTTTTCTTTACACAAGAAAGATATAGTTTTACAAAAGGCATATTTAGAAATGACAAAGACTCCTGAATTTCACTAGAAAGTTTATTGAATACTTCTTTTCTGTTTGATGATAATCTATTTGCTGAAATAGAAAGTTTCTCCAAGATAATTTTCTTCTTATTATACAAATCTTCAAGCTTTTCATTAGAGAACTCTATTTTTTCAATTTCTTTTTTACTGTTTTCATAGAATTCAATTATATCTTCAACTTCAGGACCATATTTTCTTTTTAATTTATAATAAACATCAAGCCTATCTTCTATCCTATCTATATCTGATAAATCTACGTCAAAATCATCAATAAAATTTTTAAGATCAAAACCAGCGTCTTGTGCAATAACTGCAGCCTCATTCAGTTTTTCACTAATTTCATTGAGATTATCTGCAAATTCACTAACCCCATTTGTCTCACTAGCAGCTTCTTGTAAAGCTGAAAGAGCCCCAAAATTATCGTCGTTTCCAAACAAATATTCATATGCTGATGAAAGCGATGTAATAATATTTTCAGCATTTTTAATAAGTTGCTTATCACTGTTAAGCTGCGATTCTTCTTCTTTAGATAAATCTGCTTCTTCTATTTCTTTAACTTGAAAAGATAATAAATCTAAAGAGGACTGTTTATTTTCATTTATATTTTCAAGCTCTTTTATTTCTTTTTCTAACTTACTATACTCGTCAAAAAATTGTAAGTATGTAGTTTTTATTGCGCTATCAACTCCGAAAGAGTCTAGTATCTCTATATGCTTTGAAGAATTTAGAAGGCTTTGACTATCATGTTGTCCATGTATATTTATAGCATCGTTAAATATATATTTAAGCGCAGATACTGAACATGGTACAGAGTTTATTCTAGCAGTGCTCTTTCCATCCATAGTTATTTGCCTAGATACAATACATTCATCTGCTATATCAATATCTAATTCAGCTGCTTTATCAATGATATTCTTTTCTAATTTTTCAAATACAGCAATAATAGATGCTTTGTCAGCACCTGTTCTAATAATATTTTTAGATATTCTTTCGCCCATAATTGCGTTAATAGAATCTATAATAATCGATTTACCAGCACCAGTTTCACCTGTTAAACAAGTAAAACCATTCTTGAAATATATATCAGTTTTCTCAATAACCGCAACATTTTCTATCATAAGCTCACAAAGCATGATCTCACCGCACTTTATTTAATATATTGTTTAAGTTTTTCACACAAATTATGCGCTTGTTCTTCTGTTCGCATAATAACTAAAATAGTATTTTCGCCAGCAAGAGTTCCTACTACACCATCCCAAAATAGACTATCGAAAACTTCGCAAGCAGCTTGTGCCATAGCTGTATGGCATTTAATTACAATTGTATTCATAGAGTAGTCGACAGATTTTATTGACTCTGAGAATATATAATCAAATCTAGTAAAAGTTGCTTTTGTATCTTCTACAATAGTATTTTGTGCATATTTATATTCACCGTTAGATGACACCATTTTTACGAGATTAAGTTCTTTAATATCGCGAGATACTGTTGCTTGTGTTACTTTGAATCCTTCTTTTTGTAAATATTCAAGAAGAACTTCTTGTCTATCTATATTGTATTCACTAATTAAAGAAAGTATTTTTTTATGTCTAGCCTTTTTCATGGTAGAAATTCCTTCCTAGTTTATTATCTTGATTTTAATTTTTTATCTACTTTTTCAAATTGTCCTAATTTTCCCAGTGTATAAATTGATACATATTTTTTTGACAGCTTAACTGTTACTTCATCTTCTTGGTGTATTTCTTGATAATCATCACCATCAAAAGCAATATATGCCCGTTTATTGCTCCTATCATTTGCTTTTATTTTTATATGCTTATCTTTGTTAAGCACCATTGATGTTCTATTCAATGTGTGTGGAGCAACTGGACTAATAACCATTGCTTGTAAATCACTATCAACAATAGGTCCTCCCACGGAAAGAGAATATGCAGTTGAACCAGTTGAAGTGGCGATTATTATGCCATCTCCAGAAAATTGCATAAGTAAATTGTTATTGCTATACAACGCTAATCCAACTGTATTGCTATACATTGATTTTGAAATTACAACATCATTAAGACAATATCGCCAATTCGAATTATTTATTCTTGTCTGCAAAAAATGATGTTTCTTTATCTCAAAAACATTTTTGCTTAAAATATTTTTTAATTGATTCACCTCATTACCTTCAATTGCAGTAAGAAACCCTAGATGTCCAGTATTAATTCCTAATATTGGCTTATTATAATCCGATGCAATTTTTCCAATAGCTAGTAGAGTACCATCTCCACCTATTGTAATTATTATATCACACCATTTAACGCCTTCTTCAATAGAAACAATTTTACTGTTAAAAATTGTTTCTACGCAATCTTCACAACATAACATATATTTATGGTTATCATTGTTCAAAAGATGAACTACATTTTTTGTAACCGTTTTACTGTTTTCTTTTGAAAGATTGACTTTAATAAAAAACTTCATTTTATCAATCACCTAAAATCTGTTTTGATTGTAATACAATATTATCAATATCTTGTTGTGTAACTGTATCGTGAGTAGAATCTTTTGAAATAATAATTAAAAATTCTATATTTCCTTCTGGCCCTTTTATTGGAGAAAATGTAAGTTTATGAACAAAAAATCCGTTTTCATTAGCATATCTAATAACATTTTCTATAACTTCTTTATGAACTTCACTATCTCTTACAACACCTTTTTTGCCAACTTTTTCTTTGCCAGCTTCAAATTGAGGTTTTACTAAGCAAACGCCAATTACATCATCGGTTGAGATGGAATATGCAACTGGGAAAATATGTTTTAACGAGATAAACGAAACGTCCACACTGAAAAAATTTATATGTTCATCAAGCATATCAGAAGTTACATTTCTGATATTGGTTTTTTCCATATTTTTAACTCTTTCATCATTACGCAGTTTCCATGCAAGTTGGCCGTAACCTACATCAACTGCATAAACTTTTTCAGCTCCGTTTTGAAGCATACAATCAGTAAATCCGCCAGTAGAGGCACCAATATCCATGCATACCTTACCACTCAAATCAAAATTATAAAGCTCCATTGCTTTTTCTAGTTTAAGTCCACCACGACTAACATACTTTAAATCCTTACCACGAACTTCGACTATATCTGTTTCTTTAATCATTGTACCTGATTTGTCTACTTTTTGATTATTGACAAATACTATGCCTGCCATAATTAAAGCTTGAGCTCGTTGTCGTGAAGGGGCATATCCTTCCTGAAAAATATATTGATCTAATCTGATTTTCATTTTTTCCCTTTTATATCATTAATAATACTGTTACTATCAAGTTTACAAAGTTGCCACAACTGGTCGACTGTTGCCCGCCTTACTACATAATTTTCTACACAATGTAAACTATAATTATTTGTAAATTTGTTTTTTAATAATTCTATCCCAAATCTTCCAGCTACGCCACCATTTTGTACTTGTTCTTCATAAAAATGAACATTTTTATAATTTTCAGCTAATAAAATAGATTGTTGAGGTATAGGATTAACTACATTTAATTTAAGAACATCCACATTTATTCCATCTTTTTTAAGTTCTTCTTTAGCTTTTAAACATTGTGAAAAATGTCTACCATAACAAATTATAAGATTATCATTATGACTTTCATCGCTAATTAAATCGAATTCTTTTTTAGTGCATATATAGTCTTTTGTATTGCTATCTTGTCCTCCGCGAGCATAACGCAAAACTTTAGGACCATATACATTTTCAATAAGGTATTTTTGCCAATAAAGTAATTCACTATAATTTGATGGACAAACTACGATAGTATTAGTGTAATTTGCAAATATCCCTATATCATAAATTCCCTGATGTGTTTCACCATCACCAGGGACAAGCCCTGCGCGATCTATACCAAACATTACATTGAGTTTTAAAAGCATAACATCATGTATATATTGGTCCATAGCCCTTTGCATAAATGTGGAATAGAGACAAACAACTGGCTGTAGTCCAGATTTAGCTAAAGCTGCGGCAAATGTAACAGCATGTTCTTCTGCCATACCAACATCAAAAAATCTATCTTTATGTTCACGATAGAAAAATTGTAAGCCTGTTCCATATTTCATTGCTGCAGTTATAGCGCATAACTTTTGATTAGTATTCGCCATTTCTGACAAATTTTTACCAAAAACAGTTGAATAAGAGTCTTTTGGCGCCGCATCAGGGTCTGGAACATGGTCTAAGTCAAATGCGCTCACTCCATGAAATTCCCCTGGATTTTGTTCAGCAGGAGCAAAACCTTTTCCTTTAGTTGTAATTGCATGGATAAATACAGGCCCCTCAACTCTTTTTGCTGCCTCTAATGCTGAGCATAACGCTATTACATCATTTCCGTCAGAAACTTTATGATATATAAATCCTAAATCTTCAAAAAAAGTGCCACCTCGATAAACATTTCTTCTTATAAAAGATTTTGACGCAACTAAAGCAGTTTTCAAACCTTCTCCAATAACTGGAATCTTTGAAAGAGTATTAGAAATTCCTTTTTTGACATCCAAATATTCTCTATTAGTCCTCAATTTTGAAAGATAAGCTGGAACTGAGCCTACATTTTTGGAAATAGACATTTTATTATCATTTAAAATAACAATTAAATTATCTAGTTTTGAATTAACATTGTTAAGTCCTTCATAAACCATTCCGCCAGTAAAAGCACCATCACCTATCACAGCAATAACATAACCTGGTTCTTTTTTAATTTTTTTTGCTTCAGCTAGTCCTATTGCCAAGGAAATAGATGTACTGCCGTGCCCCGCAATAAAAGCATCTGTATCACTTTCAGCAGGAGAAGGAAAACCAGAAAGTCCATTTAGCTTTCGTAATGTATCAAATTTATCTTTTCTTCCAGTATAAATTTTATGCGTATAGCACTGGTGTCCAACATCAAAAATAAATTGATCTTTCGGTGTTGAAAAGCAGTAGTGCATAGCTGTAATAATCTCAACCGTACCTAGATTTGCGGACAAATGACCCCCAGTTTTTGAAACGCTTTCTATAAGGAAAGCACGAACTTCGGAGCAAAGTGGTTCAAGCTTTTCTATTGGCAGTTTTGTAACATCATCGCTGCATTTAATTGTATCCAATATTGAATAAGTCATTTTAAATCCTTCATTTTAATCCTTTAAGTCTTTAAATAAGTAAAGCAATGCATATTCCCAGAACCGAGCCACCAAGTACCTCTAGAGGTGTATGTCCTAAAAGTTCTTTGAGTCGCTTTACCATAAAATCATCTTTATTGTTAGTAGTTTTAAATAGTGCATCTACTAATCTATTTATTACTTTCGCCTGCTCTCCAGCAGCTCTTCTTACCCCCATTGCATCATATATAACAATAGCAGCCAAAACAAATGCTATAGCAAATTCTGAAGAAGACAATCCGCATTGTTTTGCAGTTGCAACAGTTAAAGAACATACTAGAGCTGAGTGAGCACTAGGCATACCCCCTGCACCCACAAGACGCTCAAAACTTAACTCTTTTGTTATTAATAAGTTTATTATTGTTTTTAATACCTGTGCGGTGAACCATGAAATCGCCGCAACATATAATATATGATTTGATACCAAGTCTTCTATTATTTTCATTTATTCATTACTTCTCTACTTTTTTCTATTAAGGAGATATGTTGTATACTCTATAATTTCGTCAGAGTTATTACCAAAAGCAAGTTTTATTGCTTTGTTAGCTTTATCAGTCATATCTTTTGCGATTCTTTTAGATTCGTCTAATCCATATAAGGAAATAAATGTTGACTTGTTATTATCTGCATCACTACCAATTGGTTTTCCAAGCCGATTAACATCACCTTCAACATCTAGAATGTCATCTATGATTTGAAATACAATTCCTATGTTTTCAAAAAATAAATTTAAAGCTTCATTTTGAACATTGGTTAAATTAGTATCAAGACTACCGAGTTGTCCACATAATGAAATTAATCTCCCTGTTTTATGCTGATGAATAGTATTAAGTGTATCTTTATCAGCAGGAATATTCTCATATTTAAGATCAAGCTCCTGCCCAAAAATCATACCTTTAGGCCCCATAGCTTTTGTTATTAATTTCATGGCTTTAACTTTTATCAAATCCGAAAAGTTTTTATCATTTGATATAGTTTCAAGACCACAACCTAATAATGCATCACCAGCTAGTAAAGCGGTGGCTTCCCCAAAAGCCTTATGGCATGAAGGCTTGCCTCTTCGCAAATCATCATTATCCATGCAAGGCATATCATCATGTATAAGAGAATAGCAATGAACCATTTCAACTGCACAAGCAAACCTTAAATAATCTCTCCAATTTTTATCACACATTTTTGCTGTAATAAATATTAGAGTTGCTCTTATTCTTTTACCCGAACTTAACAGTGAGTACTTTGCTGCTTTAGACACTACTGAATCATCATAAAAAAATTCATCGCAGCATTTCTCTAATTCTTTTTCCACTGCTTCTATATAAATTTGATTGTTCATTATTATTCCGTCTCCAATTTATTTCCGTTTATATCATTAATTTTAATTTGTGCTTGTTGGAGTTTAGAATTGCAAAAAGCTAGAAGTCTTACTCCTTCTTCGTAGAGTTTTAATGATTCGTCTAATGTAATATTGTTTTCAGATAATAATGCAGAAATTTCATCTAATCTATTCATGGCGCTTTCAAATGTATAATTCATACTTTATACCTCTCTTGGTCTAACTTTTTTAACTTCACATTCAACTTCTTGATTAAATGTAACTATTTTAGCCATATCTCCAACCGTAAGGTTACTATCCTTTACAAGTAAGTTATCTTTATAAATTAAAGCATATCCCTTTTTTAAATTATTTAATGGGCTCTGATTTTCTAAAATCTCACTTCTCGATACAACAGACTGTGTTAGTATCTCTATTTTATTTTCAATAATAGATGAGAGGCTATTTTCTAGCATTTTTAGTTTATTATTGCTTAATATAATACCATTTTTTACTGACATAAATCCCTCAGATTTTTCTGTTAAAAGCAATCTATTTTTGCAATTATCTATTATAGAATTTATATTTTTAACTATACTTCGTTCCTGTATTCCTATTTGCATTTTAAGTGAATAAATATCTGGTAACGCAAGTTCAGCAGCTGCTGTTGGAGTTGCAGCTCTAATATCACATACAAAATCCAATATAGAATAGTCTACTTCATGTCCAATCGCACTTATCGTAGGTTTTTTACATGCAAAAGCTGTTCTAGCAATAGATTCACTATTAAAAACCCATAAATCCTCTTTACTGCCTCCACCCCTAGCTATAATTATAAGCTCTATATCATCTATACTTTCTAGTTGTTTTATTGCGTTTATAATTGTGGGCTCTGCTTCTTTTCCCTGAACCATGCAAGGAGCAACGACGATTTCAACACATGGAAATCTTCGCTGAGCCACACTTATAATATCATGTATAGCCGCACCTTTGGCTGAAGTTGCTACACCTATTTTAAATGGGATTGCAGGTAAAGATTTTTTTAAATCTTGTCTAAATAAGCCCTCTTTTTCTAATTTTTCTTTAAGTTTTTCAAAAGCAATTTGATACGCTCCTGCACCACCTAAAAACATATTTGTAACATAAATTTGATATGCTCCATCTCTTTCATACAATGAAACTTTACCTTTTACGATTACTTTCATGCCATTTTCTGGCATAAAATTTAGTCCTCGTACATAACTTGAGAACATTACACCTTTTATGGACGAATTACTGTCTTTAAGTGTAAAATAGCAATGTCCAGATGGATACTTTTTAAAGTTAGATAGTTCTCCTTCAACAGCAATGCTATTAAGACTAGAATTTGAGTCGAGTATAGATTTTACATATAAATTTAATGAAGTAACAGATAAGATATCAGCCATTTTTCACCTTTCTATATGCGCTAACTGCTACACCGATTGCATTGTCACTTGAAAGTGAGGGTCTTGCAAACATTGCATCAGGTAGTTCTTTTTTTATTATTGTTTTTATTATTTTAGAACTCATAACACCACCAGCTAAAACTAAAGGCAAATCACCAAATTCTTTTTGAGCCCTTTTTATCATTACTATTAAAGTTTTAGCTATAAATGTGAGACAATACTTACATACATATTCATCTCTGTACCCTTCTTCTAAAAGTTTGTTGCACTGGTTTTCTAATCCAGAAAGATTACAATTAAAGCCCTTAACTGTAACTTTCGGATTAATAGTTTCATTACATTTCTCAGCTAGTTCAGATACATATTCGCCAGCAGGAAATGGAAATCCTAATTTAACTCCAAGTCTATCCACTGCTTGTCCAGCAAATAAATCTAATGATGATCCTATCGTTTTTGCAACCTTTCCGCCTTTAGATAACATGATATCAGTTGTTCCACCAGAAACATGAAGCATTAATAAATCCTGATTAAAAAGTTCTTCTTTATTTATATCAAATAAAACACTAGTTAGATGTCCAGTTTGATGAGACAGTTCTACAACAGGAACCCCAAGAATGCCAGCTATTGAATTGGCAACCATTTTACCCACTAAAAAGCAAGGCATATATGAACTTTCTTCATCTCTAGGTTTTACTGACACGCCAACAGCACCGATATCCTCTTTTTTAAAATTAGAAAAGATATCGGTGAGATTTTTAATATGTTCAAATAAAGCTTGTTGTTGGCGAATTCCTATTGAGCCAGGCTCTACTGGCAAAAACCTTTTATCCGCAAATATAACTTCATGTTTTTCATTATCCACCAGTGCCACCGAAGTGGCATAATTACTGGTATCAATCCCAAGAGTAATCATTTATTTGCTTTCGCGAAGTTCTTTTGAAATAGCGCCAAGAACTCCATTAATGAATTGATAATCATTCTCGCCAGCAAATTTTTTGCTAAGCTCAACAGCTTCATTTATAACTATACTGTCCATTTCTTCATTAGAATACATCATTTCTGCTGTTGATATTCTAAGAATCGCACTACATACACGTGAAATCCTATCTGATTTCCAGTTCTTCAGTTTTGACTGAATCATCTCATTAACTTCATCGGCATGATTATAATATGTTTTGATAATGTTTAAAGCAAAATCATCTAGCATATATTCTTCATATTCTGGCAATTCCTGTGTTACAGCTAAAATATCTTCCAAATCATTAGCATTAAAACTTGCTTCAAAAACAGCGATAAATGCATTTTCTCTTGATTTATGTCTTGTCATCATATTTCTCTTTCCCTTTTACAAACAATGTGTTTGCTTAATTCCTTAAAATATATTACTCCGTTTAAACAGCTTCAACGCCACTTACAATAATATTAACCTTTGAAACTGTAACATTAACCATGCTTTGGACATTATACTTAACAGCTTGCTGTACCGCTTTGCAAACAGTAGAAAGCTTAAATCCATACTTAACAACAATATTCAGTGTAATGTCCGCTACACCATCATACATATTTACTTCAACTGACTTAGGCAGATTTGTTTTAGCAAAAATTCCTTTCACACCTGTAGAACCGACTGAAACATCTTTCACACCCTCTATTTCTAGCGCAGCAAGTTTAGAAACTTTTTCAATAACAGCCAAAGAAATTTGGACATTACCAGATTGTTTAGATATATTTTTAACTTCCATAATTAACGCCTCCTGTTAATATTTAACTAAAAACTGCATAAAATGTATTTATTGTGAATAAATTACATCATAAAATGCAAATTTATCATTAGTTTAGATATTATTATACCACTATTGTATAAATATAACAACACTATTTTACTTCTACAACGACAATATTTTGTGAAGAAATTGTGCTCTTTGATAAAACGATATCTCTAATTTTTGCAGCATCAGCTTTTGTTAGTTCTCCATTTATAGGCCGCACTGCTAAAGTAATTTTTCCATCAAATATACTTGCCACACAATCACTAAATCCTTTAGCTTTAACCATATTTTCTATATCGGTTTCAGTTGTCATATCCTGAATAATTTTCGAAAGTTGAGCTGTTGCTTCCTTTTTTTCAGAATCGCTTAATTTAGAATTTTTCAATGATTTTTGTAGAGTGTCTAAAGCCTCATCTCTTGTTTTTTGTCTTGATAATCTAGCTTGTTCAAAATATTTATCACTGTCACTTTTAGTTGTTGCTACAAGCTGAGCGTCACCATAATTTTTAGTTTCATATTCATCACTGGTCATAAGCATATCTGCTTGGCTCATTTCAGTCTCGGCATTCATTTGTTGAACCATGCCATCCGTAACTATAAAATTATCATCTGATTTCTTAGCATACTGCCAATTAAGATATACTGCTATAACCATAGCAAAACTTAAAATAACTAAAGATACCTTTCTTTGTTTATTGATATTTTTCATAATTGCCTCCATTTATTTCATTTTTATTACACAAATTCTGTTTGTTGGTATATTTAACACTACTGAAACAGCATTTGTTATGTCACTTGTGACTTTAATATTGTCTGCTCCTTGACAAACCACTACTACTCCCTGAACAGCTGGTTGCATAGTTTTTTCGACTAATGCTTGTTTTTCAGAGCCAGTAGTAACCATAACTACTTCATTTTCGTACGTAGATCGCTGTCCATTTTTCTCTCCCGCTGTTGATTGTTCATCTTTTGAAGTTTTTTCTTGGCACGCATATATATTTTCCTGACCGGATTCTATTGTTAGCATTACTTTTACATCGCCTGCTCCATCTACTGTTGATAGAATACTTTCAAGCTCTGTTTTTATTTGTTGTTCGTAATCCTCAACTTCATTATGTAATTTATCATTATTAACTTTTTTAGTATCAAATTCACTTAAGAAAATTAATATCACGCCCAAAAGCCCTAATATTATAAAAATATTAAAACCAAATTTATCAAATAATTTTTTGAATAGCTCTGTAAATTTTGAATTTTTCATTTTAATCTCCAAAAATTATTTTTTCTTCATTTGTAACACTGCTTATAATTTGTAATACTAAACTTTGATCTTTATCCGACACGCCATATATAGTCACATCCGATATATCTATTCCTTCGCTTTGTTTATGTATATGCACGTTAACATTTGTATAGGATATAAAATTTTCATCTAACACTTTTTCTATGTCATTTTCAACTATTTTTTCTGTTTTATCAATAATATAATCAAATGTGTTATCTGAGACACTTTCATTACTATAATTTAGCATATTATTAACTTCGAGATATTTGGTGTTCGGTATACGAACAACTAATGATGAAATTATATAAATAGTACATACCAACCTTATCGCTTTTTGGGTTTGATTTATTTCTACCATATTTGAAACCAAACCGGTGATATATGCCATAATGCATAATGCACCTATAGCTTTTAAAATAGTGTTCATTTTAAACTCCATTAGTGAGACTTATCATAATTGTAATAGAAAAAATAAGCATTATCATAAAAAGAAAAATAATCGAAATCATTAGTTCTATAATTTGTATAAAACCTTGAATACAACTTGATATACTTTGTATTTCAAACATATCAGAAATTATATACAAACCATTAACATATAACCAATGTATAGCAAGCGCGATTATACTAGGTAAAAAAATATATGTGACGACTAATAAACCCGCTGCACCAGCAAAGCCTTTTATAGTCTCCATACTAGCAAATACACTGCCAATAGCGTCTTGCAATGTTGATCCAATTATAGGTATTGCTGAACCTGCAAATAATTTTCCCGTTTTAACAGTTAAAGTATCTTTGCCCTGAGAAATTATAGTCTGTAATGTCAAAGCAAAACAAATAATCGAAACAGCTGATTTCATTGCCCATTTAATAGCTTTTAAATAAAAGTCGCTTAAGCTCTTCAGCTTAATAAATGGAGATAATGAATTTGACACAATCAATGCAAAAAATAGATTTATAGATGGTAAGACTATTTTTATACAAAAGCTAGCTACAAAAATCAAACTTGTTAAAAAAAATCCATTGTAAATTGTTGCTGTTACAAATTCGCCGCTTGCCATAGAAACACCACAGAAAACTGGAATAAATGATACCATAAAGTTTTTGATAGAAAATATATTTTGTTCTACCATTGAAATAATATTTCTTATAGGGCCTAATAGTGACAAAAAAACTATCAAGGTACAAACTGTGTCTATAATGTCAGATTTTTTATCATTTTGAATAACTTTTAATATTGAACAAAGAAAAATAATCGCACCCATTTTGAAGAATATATCTAAAGGTTCATATATTCTCTGCTTAATTCTTTCAATTATAGATTGCAAGACACCTTCGAGGGTGATATTTTCAATGGCACTATAATCAACACCATATTCTTCTGTGATTTCATTTAATTGTTTTTCATAGTCATTGTCTGCATAAGCTGTATTTGGAATCAAAAACAAGCTAATTGCCACAAACATTAACAATAATCTTTTCATTTTACAAATTGTCCTATAACTTCTAGCACTTGTATAAAAATTGGCATTGCAAGTATTACGATAGCTATTTTGCCTACAAAAGACATTTGGTTTGCTAAAGCTTTATTTCCATTATCAAGCGCCACATCCGATACGAATTGTGTAATTAAACTTATTCCCATAGATTTAAACACAATAGTAAAATCTATAGTGCCTTGATTTGAAGTTATATTTTTTATAACTTCAATAGCTGGTGTTATGCTTCTCATAACATATAGCACAACTATTACACATGTGGAAATAGTTATTAAGGTAGTTAATCCTTTATCAAACAAAGGTAAACTTCCTATAATCAAAACTGCAATAAGAATTAATACTGATATTTTTAAAAATTCCATTTTCTAAAGCTCAAATAAATATTTTATAGTTATAAAAAGTTCTTTTATCTGTGTTATAACCATAGTCAACACTACAATAAGGCCTGTTAATGTTGTAAGCATTGCTTGATCTTCTCTACCAGATCTAACAAGTACTTGATTCAATACAGATATTATAATTCCTATTGCTGCAATTTTAAAAATCAAATCAACTTCCATTTTTAGCTCCTATATAATCAATAAAAAAATTATTACTCCAACAGAAAATCCAGAAATTATATTTACTTGTTTGTTTTTTTCAAACATTTGTCTATATAAAGAAGATTGATATTCAAAATATTCAATCTGATTACTTATGTGTTCCAGTTCATGTTTTATTTCTTTTGTTCCAAGTGATAAAAAGAAATCAGTAACTTTACTTTTCTCATTTTTATTAACTAGATTTATTTCAAAAGAATTTTCAAAAATACTATTCTTGTTTATAAAATTTATATCATTATAAAATTTATATTTTTTCGAGAAAATATTATTAAAAATTTTTGAATATGTTTTTCTTGAAG
>JAHHTS010000032.1 GCA_020024475.1 Oscillospiraceae bacterium | reverse complement strand
CTCGTGATACCGCCGTGAAAGGGCGGTGTCTTAACCTCTTGACCAACGGGCCATATATATAAACAGCAGCACCTTAAGGGTTTCTGCTGCTGATTGCAAAGCAATCGGTATTAGGGATAATTTAAGGCACTATGATGAGATAGTGCCTTAAATTATGGTGACCCGTACGAGAATCGAACTCGTGATACCGCCGTGAAAGGGCGGTGTCTTAACCTCTTGACCAACGGGCCATATATATAAACAGCAGCACCTTAAGGGTTTCTGCTGCTGATTGCAAAGCAATCGGTATTAGGGATAATTTAAGGCACTATGATGAGATAGTGCCTTAAATTATGGTGACCCGTACGAGAATCGAACTCGTGATACCGCCGTGAAAGGGCGGTGTCTTAACCTCTTGACCAACGGGCCATATATATAAACAGCAGCACCTTAAGGGTTTCTGCTGCTGATTGCAAAGCAATCGGTATTAGGGATAATTTAAGGCACTATGATGAGATAGTGCCTTAAATTATGGTGACCCGTACGAGAATCGAACTCGTGATACCGCCGTGAAAGGGCGGTGTCTTAACCTCTTGACCAACGGGCCATAAATGGTAGCGGCAGTGAGACTTGAACTTACGACCTACCGGGTATGAACCGGTTGCTCTAGCCAACTGAGCTATACCGCCACATTTAGAGCACAATCATTAGTGCGAGACTTATTATAACCAATAAATTGTCTTTTGTCAACACTTTTTTTCGAAAAACTTAAAAAAACTTAAAAAAAATAAACAATCTTGACTTTTATCAAAACAAATACACTTTTTACATTTTACATCTAGCTAAGTTAATAAAACATGATTTTTTTCAATATTTTGCAATATTATATAAATAATTAATTTTCATATAATATCTTCTGTAAATATTATAAATAAAAAATACTAAAATATTCTAAATTGTTGTATTTTATATGCAACACAAAAAAATCATCATTTAGATGTATGATATTTAAAAAGCTTAATTATTTATATAATATTTTATTATAAAATGATGTTTTTTATAAATTATTTTATACAATTTTTATTCTGTGTTTAAGCAAATTTACATATTTTTGTTTTAAAATTTAATAAATAATTGTTTTATTTAATAAAATACTATCAAAAGTATATACAGAAATTACTTTTTAATATATAATGTATAAAATAATGGGTGGCTATGTTTACTAGCTTTCTTAAGTAAAAAATAAAAATAGCAAATTCTATTGCAAGATTATGCTTGCGGAAAAGGAGCTTTTGTTATGATTAAGATTTATAAACCTATGGGCAAAATATGCCTTACAAATGATTACTTTGCGTCTCTTGTAGGGACTGCTATTCAGAGTTGCTATGGTGTTGCTGGAATGAGCACCGCTGGCGCTGCTGACAGTGTTAAAACTTTTCTTTTTGGTTCAGATATTCCTGATAAGGGAGTTGTCGTGAGAGAAGAAGATGGTCAGCTTGTTATTGACCTTCATATAATGGTTGTTTATGGCGTTAATATTCCTGCTATTGTTGAAAACATTAAGGAAAGAGTTTCTTACGCTGTTGAAAACTATACAGGTCTTAAAGTAAAAAGCATTAATGTTTCAGTAGACGATATTATTACAGAATAATTTTGAGGTGACAAATGATTACTGGTAAAATTCTGCGTGACGCCATTATTTCAGGTGCAAACGCAATTATAAACAATAAAACAACTGTTGATGAATTAAATGTTTTCCCTGTGCCTGATGGAGATACAGGTACAAATATGTCAATGACAATTGGCGCTGCTAAGAAAGAACTCGCTCTTCTTCCTGATGACTGCACAGTTGACAAAGTAGCTTCAACAACTGCATCATGTATGCTTCGTGGCGCTCGTGGTAATAGCGGTGTTATTTCATCACTTCTATTCCGTGGTTTTTCAAAAGCACTTAAAGATAAAAATACTGCTGATGCAAAAGACCTTACAGAGGCTCTTCGCAAAGGTGTAGATTCTGCTTATAAAGCAGTTATGAAGCCTACTGAAGGTACTATTCTCACAGTCGCCCGTGAAGCTTGTGAAAAAGCTGAAAGTATGGACGAAACCGATGAAGCTACTCTTTGGCAAGCTGTTGTTGACGCTGCACAGCTTTCACTTAATAATACTCCTGAGCTTCTGCCTGTTCTTAAAAAAGCTGGTGTAGTTGACGCTGGTGGGCAAGGTATAGTTTATATTTTTTCAGGTATGCTTAGTGTTATCAAAGACGGGGTTATTATTGAAAATGAAGAATCTGTAAAAACAGTTCCTACAACAGATTTTTCAGCTAAAGGAGTTTATGCTAAGGGAATTGATCCTGAAATTACAAATGGGTACTGCACCGAATTTATCGTTAATAAAAACGAAAAAGCAAGCGCCGAAAGACTTCGCGCTTTTCTTGAAAGTATTGGTGAAAGCGTTGTTGTTGTAGAAGATGAAGAAATCATAAAATGTCATGTTCACTCAGCTGATCCTGGTAAAGCACTCTCAGAAGCTGTTAAACACGGTTACATGACAAGTCTTAAAATAGAAAATATGCTTGAACAGATGGCAGAACTTGAAGCAAAAGGCGAAGGTCTTGAAAAGCAAGCTAATGATGCTGACAGTGACAGTGAATTTAAATATTTAGCTGTTGACGAAAATACACCTTTTGGTTTTGTTGCTGTTGCTGCCGGTGAAGGTCTTGTAAATATGTTCAAAGACTTAGGTGTTAATGCTGTTGTTACAGGCGGGCAGACAATGAACCCTTCAACAGAAGACATTCTCCGTGCAATTCAATCTGTACCTGCAAAAACAGTTTTTGTTCTACCTAACAACAAAAACATAATCATGGCTGCTGAACAGACAATCAGCCTTGCAGATAGAAATGTTGTTGTTCTTCCTACAAGAACTATACCTCAGGGCATTACAGCAATGTTGAACTTCGACCCTGATGCTAGTGCTCAGGATAACGCCGTTACTATGGACATGGCTGCACAAGGTGTTCAGACTGGATCAATTACTTTTGCCGCAAGAAACTCTGACTTTGAGGGACACAAAATCAAACGCGGTGATATTCTTGCTATGGAAAACTCAAAACTTTCATTTACTGAAAAAAGTGTTGAAAAAGCAGCTGTTAAACTTACCAGACAAATGATGAACAGAGATACTTCTTTCGTTACCATCATATACGGTGAAGGTATAACAGCAGAAGAAGCAGAAACTGTTTGTGAAGAAGTTAAAAAACGTGCTCCTAAAAACGCTGAAGTTTCAGTTCTTGAAGGTAATCAGCCTGTTTATTACTACTTCATCTCAGTAGAATAAAAATTTTAAGGCGCTCTATATGGGCGCCTTTTTTTATTTTATCAGTTTATTTGCTATGAAAATCGAATTTTTCGTGTTATAATACAATATAGTTTTAAAAGGAGAGTTATATATGCAGTGGACAGATATTAAAATCATTACAGATAAAAAATTCGAAGATGTTTTCGATTTTGTTTCAGCAGAGGTTTGCCCTATGGGTATTCAAATAGAAGATTATAGTGATCTTGAAAAAGAAGTTGAAGAGATTGCCCATATTGACCTTATTGAAGCTGACCTGTTGGAAAAAGACCGTAACCAAATTATTGTACATCATTATATTTCACCTGAACTTGATGCGCAAAATGCTCGCCTTACTCTAGAAAACCGTTTGGGTGAACTTGGCGTCACATATAAATGTGAAATCGAATATATAAATCAAGAAGACTGGGAAACTGGTTGGAAAAAATATTATCATCCAATGGATATAGGTAAAAATCTCGCTATTTGTCCTTCTTGGGAAGACTACAAAACAGAGCGTAAAGTTTTAAAACTAGACCCTGGTATGGCTTTCGGCACAGGCACACACGAAACCACTTACCTTTGTCTTGAAGTTCTCGACAGAGAAATAAAAGGCGGAGAAAGAGTTCTCGATGTTGGCACTGGGAGTGGAATTTTGGGTATAGGCTCAATTTTACTAGGTGCAAAAGATGTAGAAGGTGTCGACATCGACCCTACTGCCGTAAAAGTTGCCAAAGAGAACGCAGAACTTAATGGTGTTGCAGATAAATTCACAATCAAAGTTGGTGATTTAGCTGAACAAGCAAGCGGTAAATATGACATAATTGTAGCAAACATTGTTGCAAACGCAGTTATGATGCTTTCAGAAGTTGTTCCACAGTTTCTTGCAGATGACGGACTATACATCACAAGCGGTATAATAGATACTAGAAAAGATGAAGTTGTTGCTTGCTTAGAAAAATTAGGCTTTAATATAAGAAAAATTCATGAGAAAAATGGTTGGGTTTGCATAGAAGCAACCCACTAGTGGTAAAATATGGCACATAGATATTTTTTAACAGAACTAAACAATGACATCGCCATAGTAGCAGGCGCAGAAGCTACTCATCTCATAAAAGTTATGAGAATCAAAGAAGGTGATAACCTTATTCTCACAGATAAAACCGGATATGACTATAATTCTGTTGTTTCAAGTGTAGAAAAAGATGAAATTCAATTTAAAATTATATCAAAAGAAAAAAATCCCGCTGAGCCCACCAAAAATTTAACTGTTTTTATGGCTCTTCCTAAAAGCGATAAGCTTGAATTTATAACTCAAAAAATGTGTGAGTTAGGAGCTATTAAAATAGTTCCTTTTGTGAGTGAATTCTGTGTCGCACAAAAAAGTAAAAAAGACGATAGCAAAATTGAAAGACTGCAAAAAATATCGAATGAAGCCTGCAAACAATCTGGCAGAAGCGTTCCTATGATAGTGGAAAAAACTGCTACTTTTAAGGAAATTCTCTCTCTCCTTTCTGATTTTGATAAAGTTCTTTTATTCTATGAACACGGAAGTCAAAAATTATCAGATATTGATTTTTCAGATTGTAAAAATGTTGCTATTATAATCGGCAGCGAAGGCGGATTCAGCGAAAATGAAGCCAATTTAATGGTAGAAAATAATGCTATAAATATTGTTTTAGGCAGTCGCATACTCAGGTGTGAAACTGCGGCTATTACCGCGGCAAGCCTTACAATGTTTTGCATGGGACAACTTGAGTAAGGAGAGATATAATGGATAAAAAGAATTTTAAAAAGCGCAAAAAAATGCGCAGACAAAAACAAATTAGAAGCATTATTATTTTAGTTGTTTTTATTCTTATTATTGTTTTCGCTATAAATGGACTCATCAGTCTTATAAGTGGCAAAGGTGTAGATTCATCGTCTAACAGCAAGTCAAGCTCTTCTACAATTACTTATAATGCCTCTTCCAATTCTGATCAAAACAACAGTGCGTATATTAATCCGTTGAATAACACTCCTACGCCAAATGAATTTTGCACTCTAGTAAATCCTCATAACAAGCTGGATAATGACTTTGAAGTTGAAACAAGAGAAATAAAAGGCACTGGAAAGCTTTTTAGCATAACCGCTGCTGACAACCTTGAAGCAATGCTTAACGATGCGGCTGCTGCTGGTTACCCTATGTATCTTGTTTCCACCTATCGCACTATCAAATATCAACAAGGTCTTTTTGACAGAAAGACTAATGAATATATTAAAATGGGTTACACCGACGAAGCCGCAAAGGAAGAGGCGGCAAAGTGGGTTGCCATTCCGGGAACAAGCGAACACAATCTGGGACTTGCCGCTGATATAGTTTCATCTACTTGGTATAACAAAAATAACGATTTAACTCAAGAATTTGAAAATACAGAACACTTTAAATGGCTTTATGAACATTGCACCGATTACGGCTTTATACTTCGTTACCCTAAATCAAAGGAAAGCATAACTGAAATCGCATACGAACCATGGCACTACCGATATGTGGGTAAGGAAGTGGCTAAATATATCATGGAAAATGAAATAACCCTCGAAGAATTTTGGGAGGAACAATAAATGGAAATTCTTGATCTCGAAGAAATACGAAAAGAAATAAATGTTATAAACAACCAAATGTTATTAAATTTTATAAAAAGAATGGAACTTTCTGCAAAAGTTGCACAATATAAAAAAGCCAACGGCCTACCTACTCTCGACCGAAAAAGAGAAGAAGCGATTTTGCAAAATGTTGCTGACAATACTCCTGACGAATATCGTCAATATGCCCTTGAATTCTTTAGAAAAATGATGGATCTGAGTAAAGAATACCAGGAAACGCTTAAATAAAAATAACTATAAGTGCATTTTATAAATAGATAAAATTAAAAGGTAGTGTATGGATTTCATACACTACCTTTTTTATGAATATTAAATATATCCAAATTTATAAAAGATTTTGAATGGTTCAATAAACACTGTCATAGTGCCAATTTCACATTTAATTTTCCAACTAGGAATAAAAAACAACAAATAAAATACATATCAACAAATACAAACAATATTACCGATATACTTGATTTTTTCATATACATTCTCATTTATTTTTTATATAACATATTAGAAAACTAAAATTTTCATTGAAACATCAATATTAATCCAACTCATAACATCTTTCTTACATATAGAATTTATAAAATTGGTGATTTGTATATTTAATGTTTTTACTAGGTTAATCAAGTTTGAGAACAGCCGTAAATGCTTCACTTGGAACCTCAACTGTACCAAGCTGGCGCATTTTCTTCTTACCTTCCTTCTGCTTTTCAAGAAGTTTCTTTTTACGGGTAATATCACCACCGTAACATTTAGCAAGAACATCTTTTCTCATTGCTTTTACTGTTTCCCTTGCAATTACTTTACCGCCTATCGCTGCCTGAATAGGAACTTCAAACAACTGTCTCGGAATATTTTCTTTCAACTTTTCAGCTATTTTTCTACCTCTATCATAAGCTTTATCTGCATGAACTATAAGTGACAATGCGTCTACAATCTCGCCATTAAGCATCATATCAAGACGAACAAGTTTACTCTGTGTAAATTCTTTGAATTCGTATTCGTAACTTGCATAACCTTTGCTGCGACTCTTAATAGAATCAAAGAAATCATAAACAATTTCACCAAGTGGCAATTCGTAATGTAGGTCCACACGAGTTTCATCAAGATACTTCATATCTCTAAAGATACCACGTCTTTCCTGACAAAGTTCCATAAGACTACCAACAAAATCCTTTGGTGTATAAATATGCGCATCGACCATAGGTTCTTCACTCGAAACTATTTTAGCTGGATCTGGATAGTTTGTAGGGTTATCAATCATCATTATGCTGCCATCTGACAATGTGAGTTTATATTCAACACTTGGTGCCGTTGTTACAAGATCAAGGTCAAATTCTCTTTCCAGTCTTTCGATAATGATTTCAAGATGTAAAAGCCCAAGAAAACCACAGCGAAAACCAAATCCTAGTGCAACTGATGTTTCCGCCTCAAATGTTAGTGATGCATCATTTAATTGCAATTTATCGAGCGCATCCCTTAAATCGCCATATCTTGCACCATCAGCTGGATAAATACCACAGTAAACCATAGGAGTTACCTTTTTATAGCCAGGAAGTGCCTCTGATGTTGGATTAGAAACCAATGTAACTGTATCACCTACGCGTGTGTCTCGAACACTTTTAATGCTTGCTGTTATATACCCTACTTCACCAGCTTTTAATTCCGCACACGGAACAAGTTCAGTTGCTCCCATACGACCGACTTCAACAACATCAAACTCTGCACCTGTTTGCATCATTTTAATTTTCTGACCTGCCTTAAGCCTTCCTTCCATAAGACGAACATAAACAATAACACCTTTATAAGAGTCGTAGTAGCTATCAAAAATCAAAGCTGACAATGGTTTATCAACATCACCTTTAGGTGCTGGTATATCTGTTATCAATCTTTCAAGAACATCTTCTATTCCTATTCCCATTTTTGCACTTATTCGTGGTGCATCAAGACAAGGAATACCTATTACATCCTCGACCTCCTGTGCCACTCTTTCAGGTTCAGCACTTGGAAGATCTATTTTGTTAAGGACTGGCAAAAGCTCAAGATTATGCTCTACAGCCATATAAGTGTTCGCAAGTGTTTGTGCCTCTATCCCCTGTGAAGCATCAATAATCAATATGGCCCCTTCACAAGCTGCCAGGCTACGGCTTACCTCATAGCCAAAGTCAACATGACCTGGAGTATCTATAAGGTTAAATTCATATTCTTCGCCTTTTTTTGATTTATAGTTAAGTGTAACTGCACGAGCCTTAATTGTAATGCCTCTCTCTCTTTCAATGTCCATATTGTCCAGAAGCTGTTCTTCCATAAGGCGTTTTTCTACTGTTCCTGTCTTTTCCAGAATTCTATCTGCTAAGGTGCTTTTACCGTGGTCTATATGTGCGATAATACAAAAATTTCGGATATTTTCCTGTTTCAAGAGTTTTCCTCCATTGCTTATAAATTACATTATATTTTAACATATATTTGTTAAAAATAAAATATCAAATTAAACAAATGTTCGATTTGTATTTTATGGGTGTACAAATTTAGGTAAATTTAACAAATTTTTTTAATTTTATTGACAAAGTGTACTTAATTTATGATAATAATATTATATATAAATTTATTTTAATAAATAAATTCGGAGGTTAACTATGAAATATGTTATTATCGGTGGCGTTGCTGGGGGGGCTGGTGCTGCAGCAAGACTTAGACGTCTCGACGAAGAAGCAGAAATCATTATGCTTGAAAAAGGCGAATTCATTTCTTTTGCAAACTGTGGTTTGCCTTATTATTTAAGCGGAGTTATCAGCGAAAAAGAAAAGCTCCTCGTACAAACTCCAGAGAGCTTTAATGGTCGTTTTAATGTTGATGTAAGAGTTTTTAGCGAAGCTGTTTCAATTGATAGCAACAACAAAATAGTTCATGTTAAAAACCTTAAAGAGAACACGGAATATGATTTGTCTTACGATGAATTAGTTCTCTCTCCTGGTGCTGTGCCAATAATACCAAGAATGGAAATAAGCAAAGAAATGCCTGTTTTTACAATGAGAAATATTCCTGATACTTACGCTATCAAGGATTTTCTTGATGAAAAGCACCCAAAAACAGCTTGTGTTATAGGTGGTGGATTCATCGGTATTGAAGTAGCCGAAAACCTGAAAGAAGCTGGTTTGGATGTAACTATTATCGAAGCCGGTGAACACATTATGCCTAATATTGATAAAGATATGTCTCATGGACTACATGGTCATGTTCGTTCAAAAGGTGTTCATTTGGCAACTGGGAAAATGGCTAGTGAAATTAAAAACGATGGCGTTGCTTTAGCTGATGGTGGATTTATACCTTGCGATATGGTAGTTATGTCAATTGGTGTTCGCCCTGCTACCGCTTTTCTTGAAGGTAGCGGCGTTGAATTAGGTAAACGCGGAGAAATTATTGTGGACGATTATTTGCACACAAATGTCGATGGTATTTGGGCAGTAGGCGATGCCATCGGTGTTAAGAACTTTGTTTCTGGCGAGCATACTGTTATTCCGCTTGCTGGTCCGGCAAATAAACAAGCTCGTATTGTTGCAGATAACATCAATGGTAGAAAAACCAAATATAATGGCACTCAAGGCACAAGTATAGCAAAAGTTTTTGACATGACTGTTGCTTCAACAGGTCTTACAGAAAAAGACTGCATACGTCTTGGCATAGACTATCACAAGTCATTCTCTGCAACAAATAGCCATGCTGGTTATTATCCTAATCCTGAAATGATGTCAGTTAAACTTTTGTATACAAAAGGCGAAGGCAAAGTTTTAGGTGGTCAAATTGTTGGTTTTAGTGGCGTGGATAAACGTATTGATATTCTCGCAGTTGCAATTAGAGCTGGTATGACTGTATTTGATTTACATCAGCTTGAACTTGCATATGCTCCTCCATTTTCATCTGCTAAAGACCCTATCAACATGGCTGGTTATGTCGGCGAAAATGTTGTATTAGGCGAAAGCAAAGTTGCTACTTTTGAAGAAGTTCTTGCTATGGGTAATGAAGTTATAAAACTAGATGTAAGAACGGAACAAGAGTACGAATCAGGTAATGTTCCAGGATTTATCAATATACCTCTACATGAATTGAGATCTAGAATAAATGAACTGGACAAATCAAAACCTGTTTATATTCATTGCCAAAGTGGTTTGCGTGCTTATGTTGCTGAACGAATTCTTTCACAAAAAGGCTTCAACTGCTATAATATATTTGGTTCTTGGATGTGGTACACGATGTGGCAAGCAGATTTGCACGAAATAGCAAAAGAAAATGAAATCACTTCAAACTGTGCAAGACCTGAATTTAATGTAAAATAAAACTTTAATAAACAAAATAAAATGAGTGTATCCTAAGATACGCTCATTTTTTATAGCCATATACATTAAGTAATAAATCAATATTTAAAATGTCCCCATGCTTATATTGTTAGCAATATTTATAACTGATACATTATGTTCTTTTGCATAATTCATGGTATATACTGTTCCGCCTTTTGATTGATTACAATAAGCAATACAAAAAGATGATTTATCTACAAGAGTCCTATTCCTTTTTAACATACAATCATTTGTGTAATTGTGTGATACATATACTATAAGATTGCTCTGCTGTTTAATTGTTTCATACCTTTTTTTTGCTTGCTCTGACCATTTTTGCGCTTGCTCCACGCATGGAAGATACAAATGCAACTGAATATGTGGATACTGTTCTTTAAGTTTTAATACTGTCATGGCTGCCATTGTATCAAAACCAAGTGCCCCACCAGCACAAAAAAATTTATACCCTTCTTTTATTTTCTGCTCTATTGTCTGCCTAAGCAAAAACATTACTTTATAATACTCATTTTCAGATATTTTTCTGTGACCTGTAAAACAACAGCTATATTCTTTCATTATACCACCACCTTAGACAACTTTTAGTTGTATTTTATCATATTGTAAGCAAAAATAAAAGAGAATTTTGCGATTTTCTAAAAATTTCACAATAAAATTTGATTACTTGTTTTTTTTATTCTATAATTTATAATATTATTATAAATTTTTACGAGGTGAATCATGGTACATTTTAATAATGATTGGGACAAAATTTTAAAAGGCGAATTTGAAAAAGACTACTATGTGAAACTCCACTATTTTTTAAAAGATGAATATTCTCATCATGTTATTTATCCTAATATGTATGATATTTTCAATGCTTTGAAATACACTGCATACTCAGATGTAAAGGTCGTAATCTTAGGTCAAGACCCTTATCATGGGCCTAATCAAGCCCATGGACTTGCATTTTCAGTTCAAAAAGGCGTTGCTCCTCCACCATCACTCGTGAATATATTTAAAGAAATTGAAGCGGAATATGATATACTCATGCCTAAAGACTACGGATGTCTTACAAGCTGGGCAAAACAAGGTGTGCTTCTTTTAAACACAACACTTACCGTTCGTGCACATAACGCAAACAGTCATAAAGATGCTGGATGGCAAATATTCACAGATAATGTTATAAAAAAAATAAATGAAAGAGAAAAGCCATGTGTTTTTCTACTTTGGGGTAGCAATGCAATAAAAAAAAGTGTTTTTATCGATAAATCAAAACACCTTGTTTTAACATCCCCTCATCCTAGCCCATTATCTGCATATCGTGGTTTTTTTGGGTGCAACCACTTTAAGTTAGCAAACAAGTTTCTTTCTGAAAACGGTATGTCTCCTATAGACTGGTCAATAAAATAAAACTAAAATACGAATTATGTATTATGAAAAAATTTTAATTTTATATTTATTTTGATTTATAATGAAATTTTTAAAGCAGAAAGAGGAACTTATCTCTATGATAAGTTCCTCTTTTGTTATGGAGTTAATATGTAAATTATTTTAATAATTTACAGGTCTTGCTACATAGCTTGTATGAAGAATTTCATGTGCTTTATGACTTCCTGGTTTACCAAGAAATTCTTCGTAAACTGCTTTAATTTCTGGATTTTCGTGGCTCTTTCTAAGCACAGATTTTTCATCTTGCGTATACAAAGCCTTCGCACGAAGGCCTTTTAGGTCTACAAAGTTTCTTACGCTTGCTGGCTGTATCGGCTGACCTCCACCGTTTATACATCCACCTGGACAAGCCATAATTTCTATAAAGTCATAATCTGTTTCTCCGTTTTTAATTCTTGTAAGAACTTCTTTTGCATTTGCAAGTCCAGAAACTGCACATACTCTAATTGTTTGCCCTGCCAGTGTATAAACAGCCTCTTTAATTCCTTTATCCGTACCACGTACTTCCATAAATTCAGGTTTTTCTAGTTCTTTGCCTGTCAAAACTTCTGCCGCTGTTCTCAGTGCTGCTTCCATTACACCACCAGATGCACCAAAAATATGCCCGGCGCCAGTTGCTTCACCCATAAGTCTATCAAATTCTTCGTCTGGAAGCATATCAAATCTAATACCTGCTTTTTCTATCATTCGTGAGAATTCTCTAGTAGTAATCGCAATATCCACATCAGAGATACCTTCGCCAGCCGCTGACATATCATTACGACCAACCTCAAATTTCTTTGCAACGCATGGCATAACCGCAACAACAACTAAGTCTTCAGGAGCGATACCCATTTTCTGTGCATAGTATGTCTTTGCAATAGAACCAAACATCTGTTGCGGGCTCTTACAACTTGAAAGATTAGGGATAAATTCCGGGAAGAATGTTTCACAGTATTTTACCCAACCTGGTGAACATGATGTGATAAGTGGGAGTGTCCCGCCATTTTTCATTCTTTCAAGAAACTCTGTTGCTTCTTCCATAATGGTGAGATCGGCTGCAAAATCTGTGTCAAATACTCTGTCGAACCCAAGTCGACGAGCTGCTGCAACCATTTTGCCCTGCACATTTGTTCCGACAGGCATATTGAACGATTCGCCTAGAGTTGCACGAATAGACGGTGCAGTTTGAACAATAACATATTTTGTTGGGTCGTTGAGAGCATCCCAAACTTTATCTGTATCATCTTTTTCAGCAATTGCACCAGTAGGACAAACAACTATACACTGTCCACAACTTACACAACTTGTATTATTTAGTTGCTGTTCAAATGCACAACCAATATGTGTTTCAAAGCCACGTTCGTTCGCACCAATAACACCTACACCCTGAATAGCACTACAAGCTGCCACACATCGACGGCAAAGAATACATTTTGAATTATCACGGTACATATGTGCCGCCGAATTATCAATTGGCCATTCTAACTTTTCGCCTTCCCATGCCTTTGTATCTGTAATACCATAGTCTCTTGCTAGCTTCTGTAATTCGCAATTACCACTTCTTAAACAGCCCAAACAATCTTGTTTATGGGTTGAAAGTACTAGCTCCAGATTCATTTTTCTTGCATCTTGCACTTTTTTAGAGTTAGTTATAACTTCCATTCCGTCAGAAACTGGGTATACACAAGCGGTAACAAGCCCTTTTGTTCCTTTTACCTCAACTACACACATACGGCAAGCGCCGATTTCATTTATATCTTTCAAGTAGCAAAGTGTTGGAATATCAATCCCAGCTTTACGAGCTGCTTCGAGAATTGTGGAACCATCAGGTACTTCTACTTCAATTCCGTTAACTTTTACTTTAACCATATCCATAATTAACTTTTCCTCCTGATTTATTCTCTTACAATTGCGTCAAACTTACATCCAGCCATACATGCACCACATTTGATACATACGGAAGGATCAATTATATGCGGGGTTCTTACTTCACCTGAAATAGCACCCACAGGGCATACACGTTTACACAATGTACATCCTTTACATTTTTCAGGTTGAATTCTATATGTGAGAAGGCTCTTACATACTCCTGCTGGACATTTTTTATCCACAATATGTGCTACATACTCATCACGGAAATATTTAAGTGTTGATAGAACTGGGTTTGGTGCCGACTGTCCAAGACCACACTGGCTATTTTCTTTTATGAAATTTGCAAGCTTTTCAATTCTATCAAGGTCTTCTAATTCACCATTACCACTTGTAATTTTATTTAGCAACTCAAGAAGTCGTTTTGTACCAATACGGCACGGTGTACACTTACCGCATGATTCTTCTACTGTGAATTCTAGAAAGAACTTTGCAATGTCCACCATACATGTGTCTTCATCCATTACTATAAGTCCACCAGAACCCATCATTGAACCTAATGCAATAAGATTATCATAATCCATTGGTGTATCTATAAGAGATGCTGGTATACATCCACCAGAAGGTCCACCTGTCTGTGCTGCCTTAAATTTCTTTCCATTTGGAATACCTCCACCTATATCTTCAATAACTGTGCGAAGTGGTGTGCCCATTGGAATTTCAACAAGTCCTGTATTTTTAATTTTTCCGCCAAGTGCAAAAACTTTTGTGCCCTTTGATTTTTCCGAACCAATTTTCGAGAACCATTCAGCACCATTTAAAATTATTTGTGGAATATTAGCATATGTCTCAACATTATTAAGAATTGTAGGTTTACCGAATAAACCTTTCTGTGCTGGGAATGGTGGTCTAGGGCGTGGTTCACCACGATTTCCTTCGATCGAACGCATAAGTGCTGTTTCTTCGCCACAAACGAAAGCTCCTGCTCCAAGTTTGATTTCAAGATCAAATTCAAACCCTGTTCCAAAAATATCTTTGCCTAGCAATCCATATTCTCTTGCTGAGTCTATTGCCTTCTGCAAACGTTCAACAGCTATTGGATATTCAGCACGAATATATACATATCCTTTTGTAGCTCCGATAGCGTAAGCCGCAATGGCCATAGCTTCAATAACTGCGTGTGGATCGCCTTCAAGAATACTCCTATCCATAAATGCACCTGGGTCGCCCTCATCAGCATTACAGCATACATATTTCTGGTCTGCTTCGTTCATGGCAGCAAGTTGCCATTTGCGTCCTGTAGGGAATCCGCCACCGCCACGTCCTCTAAGTCCTGAGTCAAGAATCGTTTGACATACCTGTGTTGGTGTCATTTCTGTCAGCACTTTACCTAGTGCTGCATAACCATCATAACCTATGTATTCTTCTATGTTGTTAGGATCTATTCTACCGCAGTTACGAAGTGCTAAACGCATCTGATGACGATAGAATTCTGTTTCATTAAGTGATTTTATTGTTTCCCCTTGTACTGTTTCATCATACAAAAGGCGTGTTACTACTCTTCCTTTGAGAAGATGTTCATCAACAATTTCCTTTACATCTTCTGGTTTTACCATGCTGTAAAAGCTGCCTTCTGGATATACAACAACTATAGGGCCTAATGCACAAAGTCCAAAACAACCTGTTTTAATAACCTTGACTTCTTCATTTAGACCTACAGCAGCAATTTCCTTGTTAAATTCTTCAATAATTTTCCGTGAGCCTGAGGAGGTACACCCTGTACCGCCACAAACCATAACGTGACTTCTATACATTTCTTATACCTCTCTTATTCTTTTACAGCACCAATTGTAAATTCAGTAACCGGTGTTTTACCGATAACATGCTCGACAACAATTCTCTTGACCTTTTCTGGATCAAGATGAACATATGTTGTTTTTGTATTGCCTTCAATAATTTCCGCAACTGGCTCATACTGGCAGATGCCAATACATCCTGTCTGTGAAACAACTACGTTATGAATATCTCTTTTGAGAATTTCTTCATTGAAAGCATTTAGCACAGGTCTTGCACCTGCTGCTATACCACAAGTTGCCATACCAACAAGAATACGCATTTTCCCCTCTGTCATTCCTTCACGGGTGTTTATATTAGCTTTCATCTTATCTCTGATGGCCTGTAATTCCTCCAAGCTTTTCATTTGTCAATATCTCCTTTTAAATATTTCGAACTGATTTTCTTCTATATACTCTTTAATCCACTGGACAACAGATATATCGGTAAGAGGCATTCCTTCCATAACTTCTTTAAGCTGCCTTGTATCACATACAAACTCTTCATTTTTATTCTTAACTTTATAAACAAAGTCAATGTTTTCATTCATCTGTATGAGTATACCAACCGTATCCCATACTTCTCCAAGAGGTGTGCAATCAATATCTGATGTATCAAACACAGCTTTTACTTGTGTTCCTATATTCTCTTTTGAAGTTATTTCAAAACTTCCGCCAGTCCGCAATGCTGCTTGCTTAAAAAGTGGTATTCCCAACCCTACTTTTCTTGTTGTGCGTGAAGTGAAGAATGGATTTTCAACACTAGCAAGTGTTTCTTCGCTCATTCCCTTACCATTGTCTTTTATAAGTATTGAAAGCATATTTCCTTCGTCTCCGAATGCCTCTAGCTCTATTTCTATCAAATTTGCACCTGCCACAATAGAATTTTGTGCAATATCCAGTATATTTAAAGAAAGTTCCTGCATAATTTAATCCTGATATTTATCTAAAATAGCGTCAAGTTCACTGCCGTCTTCTTTAACACGACCGTATACATCATCATTAACAGTAAATACTGGTGCAAGTCCGCAAGCACCTATACAACGAGATGATTCCAATGAGAAAATACCATCCCGATCACATTCACCACTTGCAATACCGAGCTTTTCTTCTAATTTAGCCAAGATTTTACCGCTTCCTTTTACATAGCAAGCTGTGCCAAGACAAACTGATACCTTATATTTACCCTTTGGCGAAAGTGAAAACTGTGCATAGAATGTGGCTATACCATAAATTTCTTCAAGGCTTTTACCCGTTCCTTCTGCAACAATCCTCAACACTTCAACAGGTAGGTATCCGTAAATATCCTGTGCATACTGCAAAGCCGGCATTGCTGCTCCTGGTTTTTTTCCATTTTCATCAAGCCATTTGCGAAGCTGCACTTCCTGCTCTTCTGTGCCATTGAAAGGCAGTTTTGAAATTTTTTTCATATTGTCCTCCTATAAAATTTGTTGAATTTTGTGATTTTCAACAAAAATAAACGTTTCTAACTAATAACAATTATAGCAAATAAATAATTATTATTCCATAGTTTTTGTAAATTTAATGTTTTTTCTACAAATTTTTAATCAAATTTGTTGCTTTATTAAAAAAACATCATAAATTCGCCATATATTTTAGATGTTTTTTATAAAATTTTATGTTATAATAATAAAAAATATGGTACTAATGTCCAAGTTTTTTTACCAGTGAAACCACTAAGAATGGTTTCTATAATTCTGATTTTACGAACGGAGTGATTTTTTTGAAAATCAAAGATATTGCAGAAATTATCGGTGCAGAAATTCTAACGCCTGAAATTGACACCAATACTGAAGTTCACACAGCTTGCGGTAGTGATATGATGAGCGATGTTCTCGCTTATGTAAAAGACCAAGCTGTTTTGATAACCGGCTTAAACAACCCTCAAGTTATACGCACAGCCAATATGATGGATATGGTTTGTGTTGTATATGCTAGAGGTAAAAAACCAGACCAATTATCTATTGACCTTGCACGAGAAAATAATATTTGTGTTCTCTCTACCGAGAAATCTATGTTTTCTTGTTGTGGTATGTTATATGAAAACGGATTGCGAGGTGCATAATTGTGAATATTGTAAAACACACTTACTTGGTTCCTGGCGATGATTTTTCTGCCGCAGGTCAGGCTTCCTCTGACCTCAAAAACAAGTTAAAAAAAATGGGTGTTAGTCCTAAAGCATTAAAAAACATAGCCATAAGTCTTTATGAGGGTGAAATCAATTTAGCCATTCATGCTGGCGGTGGTAATATAACAATCTTAGTTCACCCAGACAAAATAGAAATGTTTTTAGATGATGATGGCCCAGGAATTGCAGACATTGAACTGGCTATGACTAAAGGTTATTCAAGCGCAAGTGAAGAAATACGCAATCTTGGTTTTGGTGCAGGTATGGGGCTGCCCAATATGAAAAAATACACTGACGAGTTTGAAATTGAATCAGAGGTTGGAAAAGGCACTCACATACATATGGTAGTTAATTTATAAAAAGGACAATTTTATGAAAAACTTTTTTACTATATTTATTTCATCAATAATTTTAATGTTCACTTTTTCTGGATGTTCTTACGAAGAAGAAGTGTCTATTCAATGGGTTGACCCAACACTAAAAGAACTCATATACGATGAGCTTGATATTGATGAATCAAAAAAAACAACACCTAACGAGTTTGATAGCATACAAACAATAATAATTGTTGGTGATGAAATAGTAATCAATCCTATTTCAAAAAACAATAAACATAATTTGGATGATTATATAGATTATGACAGCTATTTTGGAAAAGGAACTATCAAAAACTTAGATGATTTGAAACACTTCAAAAATTTATCCAATATAGTTGTTGTTGGTAACGATCTTGAAAATATTGAATTTGTAAAAAATATCGAAAATCTTAGTACGCTCGCTCTTGAATCTTGCAATATAAGTGATATATCTCCTCTAAAAAAATGTACCAATATTGAAAGATTATATCTAGATTTTAATAACATTTCGGACATTTCAGCTATAGATAAATGGGAAAAATTGCCTGATCAAATATCTTTCTACGGCAATAATATTTCAGATATTTCAGCTCTATCTTCAAGAGGTGAGCAAGTTAATCTTAAATATGTAAATTTAGGAAACAACAAAATAGAAGATGTTAATCCTCTAAAAGACTTTTCTTGCATCGATTATCTTGATTTAAGCGAAAACAACATCCAAGATGCTTCATCTTTAAATAAGCTAAACGAGAACAGTGTTATTGTACTTGTTGGTAATCCTTGTTTTACTGGCTATGGTTTAGGAGAACTAGGTGAATTCATAGGTGAACAGTTAGGTCGGTTCGGAAATGGCCTAAAAGAAGGCTTTCTTGAAAAATACAAATAGAAAGAAGGGAGCGTTACGGATAATACATACACGCATTCAGTTACTCTTGACACTAGTTTATGCCAAGGCTGTATTAATTGTATAAAAAGATGCCCTACTGAAGCAATCCGTGTGCGCAACGGAAAGGCCTATATATTAAAGGAAAGATGTATAGATTGTGGTGAGTGTATACGAATTTGTCCCCACCATGCAAAAAAAGCAATTTATAATATCTTAAGTGACTATCAGCATTTCAAACATCTTGTGGCCTTACCTGCGCCAAGTCTTTATGCACAATTTAATAATATATCCGATCCACAGCCAATTTTGTCAGCTTTGCTGGATATTGGCTTTGATAGTTTTTTTGAAGTAGCTAGAGCTGCAGAGCTAATTAGCGATGCAACAAATAAACTGATAAACAATATACCTAAACCAGTTATTTCTTCTGCCTGTCCAGCCGTTGTAAAACTTATTAAAGTTCGTTTTCCTCAGCTAGTCGATCATGTTATACCTCTTGTTAGCCCTATGGAGCTTGCGTCAAGACTTGCAAAAGAGGAATTAAAGAACAAATATGGTTATAGAGATGATGAAATTGGATGTATATTCATCTCACCTTGCCCGGCTAAAATAACAGAAATAAATAATCCTGTTGCTTCTAAATGCAGTAGTGTTGACGGTGCTGTGGCCATGAAAGATATATACACAATGCTTCTTTCATCAATGAAAAATATTACAAAAAAAGTAGATGTTACAGCTGGTGCACTAGGAATTGGGTGGGCTGTAAGTGGAGGCGAAAGTACTGGAATTATAAAATCAGAAAATTATCTTGCTTGTGATGGAATCGAAAATGTAATAAGAGTTTTAGAAAATCTTGAAGATGAAAAATTCTCAAACATCGACTTTGTAGAATTAAACGCTTGTCCAGGGGGTTGTGTAGGTGGCGTGCTTGCTGTTGAAAATCCATTTGTAGCAAAATCAAAACTACAAAAAATAAAAAAGGCAATGCCATATTCCCTTAACAAATTAGGAAAAAGTATTCCTAGAGAAATGCTGTGGGATAAAGAGCTAGAATACTCTCCAGTTTTTGAATTAAAAGGAAATATGATGGAAAGATTTGAAGCTTACAGCAAAATGGAAGAGCTTTTAGAAAAATTGCCTGGTCTGGATTGTGGTTTTTGTGGTGCTCCTACATGTACTTGCTTTGCCGATGATGTGGTGAGGGGCTACGCTCAATTATCTGACTGCGTAATTATAATGAGAAAAGAATTGAACAAATTGCAATTAAAGGATAAAGAATATGACTGTTAATGAATTTTCAAAAAAATATGAGCTAACACCTCTATCTTTAGGTGAGAACATAGAAATACATGGTGGTTTTACTGGCGATTTACTTAGCTGGGTAATGGCAAATGCAAGAGAAAATAATGCTTGGTTCACTGTTATGGGAAATATAAATGCAGTTGCAGTTGCTTCACTTAACGAAATTGCTTGCATTGTGATGTGTCAAGACAGCAATATGATGCCTGATGCACTTGAAAAAGCAAAAGAAGAATGTATAAATGTTTTTTCTACTAAAAAGTCTTGTTTTGAGATGTGCGGATTACTTTATAATGAATTAAATAAATAATTTTTATTAAATGTGGTGATTTTATGCTTTACGATTTTCATATGCATTCTTGTCTTTCACCTTGTGGCGACGATGAGATGACGCCAAATAACATTGCCGGTATGAGTCATATTGCCAGTTTAGGAGCAATATCTTTAACTGATCACAACTGCACATTAAATTTACCACGGATAAAAAAATGTGCTGAAAATTTTGGTATAAAGTTCATTCCAGGAATAGAAGTAGGCACTAATGAAGATATTCATGTTTTGTGTTATTTTGATAAACTAGAAATATGCATGAAGTTTGGTGATTGCATATCAAAAAAACTGCCTCCTATTAAAAATAAATCAAATGTTTTTGGTAAACAACTGATTATGGATTGTGATGATAATATTATTGACACAGTTGATTATCTTTTATTGAACGGTTGCAATTACTCTTTAAAAGAAACTGTTGATTTATGCCACAATATGGGTGGAATAGCTGTTTATGCACATATTGACAAAAACAGCTATTCTGTTTTAAGTGTTTTAGGCGCTATACCGCAAGAAATAAATATAGACGGTGTCGAGTTATATAACCTTAAAAACCGCAAAAAATTGATACAGCTAGGATTTTTATCAGAAAACATGCCATATATGACTAATTCAGACGCACACTACCTTGAAAATATAGGTGAAAAAGAACAACATATATCTAATTTTAACCCTCTATATAAGCTTTTGGAAAAGATGAATTTTATATAATATATATAAATAAATTCAATAAAAAATCACCCCACCATTGGGGGTGATTTTTATGCTAATAATTAAATATTCCTTCTAGGCTTTCATCTTTATCTATCCACTCTATTTGAACATCTACAATACGATACTCTTCTTTACTATCACGAATAATAACAGTTTTTATGCCTGCATTTATAATCATTCTCTTGCACATAGAACAGCTATTAGCATTTTTAATATACTCATCATTTGCTGCTTCCTTGCCACAAAGATAAAGAGTTCCGTCTAACATTTCATCACGAGATGCCGAAATAATAGCATTTGCTTCTGCATGCACACTTCTACAAACCTCATATCTTTCACCACGAGGAATATTAAGCTCTGTTCTAAGACATTTTCCCATATCACAACAATTTTGTCTTCCTCTAGGTGCTCCAGTGTACCCAGTTGATATTATTTCATCATTTTTGACAATTATAGCACCATAGTTTCTGCGAAGGCAAGTCCCCCTTGCTGAAACTGCTTCTGCTATATCAAGATAATAATTTATTTTATTTTTTCTCATAATATTTCTCCATAAATTGTCTTTTATTTATAATAAAATAATTTGTAGTAATAATCAATAATAATTGAAAATTTTCTACATTTTTGTTATTATATCTTTAAGCACAATATAGAATATATGAAAGGATAAACTCTCTATGTATAATTTATCAAATGAACAGATAAAAGAACTTATTTTGCTAGCTATCGAAGCTCGTAAAAAAGCTTATGCCCCATATTCTAAATTTAAAGTAGGTGCCGCTGTTCTAGGTGCAGACGGCAAAATATACACCGGTTGCAATATTGAAAATGCTTCTTTTGGTCTTACAAACTGTGCTGAAAGAACAGCTATTTTCAAAATGGTTTCAGAAGGCTGTCAATCTTTTAACGCTTTGGCTGTTGTAGGTGCCGGCGACGGTCCTGGTGAAAGTGGCCCTTGTGGTGCTTGTCGCCAGGTTATCAGCGAATTTGCTGCTGATATGAACCAAACCGTTATTATCAGTGCAGGACAAGACGGTGAATATCGCATGGAGCCTGCTATTGCACTTTACCCTAGACCTTTTATGAAATTTGAGCCTAACAATGACTAAACCACTTACAAATCTTTCTTATATAAAAGAACTAAGCAAAAAATACGGATTTACTTTTGAGAAGAAATTTGGACAGAATTTTATTGTAAATCCATCTGTTTGCCCTAAAATATGTGAATTTGCTGAAGTCGACAAAAATACCGGTGTTCTAGAAATTGGTGTTGGTGTAGGTGTGCTTACCAGTGAGCTTGCACAAAATGCTAAAAAGGTTGTTGCTGTTGAGATAGACACATCTTTGCGACCTCTTCTAGAAGAAACTTTGGCTGATTTCAACAATATCAAAATTATATTTGATGACGTCCTTAATGTTGACCTTAACAAACTTATAAAAGATGAATTTGGTGATATGCGCGTTGTTGTTTGTGCCAATCTGCCTTACTACATCACAAGCCCTATTATAATGAAATTGCTTGAAGAGCGCCTTCCTGTAGATAACATAACTGTTATGGTGCAGAAAGAAGCCGCTGCTCGCCTATGTGCTAACGAAAAAAGCAGAGAAATTGGTGCCATTAGTCTTGCCGTACAATACTACGCAAAACCAAAAGTTTGTTTTAATGTTTCACCAGGATCTTTCTTTCCACCACCGAAAGTAACTAGCAGTGTAATTCGTCTTGACATCAAAAAAAGTAATGAAATAACTCCAAAAAGCGAAAAAAATATGTTTCGTCTTATTCGTGCTGCATTTAATCAAAGAAGAAAAACTTTCGTAAATAGTGTTTCTTCATCTCTTGCAATATCAAAAACTGACATTGAATCTGCTCTTGTTGAAATAGGCGAAAACTCACTAGTAAGACCTGAAAAACTGTCATTAAAGCAGTTTAGTGATCTATCAGATATTATTCTTAAATAAAAAATACCCGTCAATTTGACGGGTATTTTTTATTATTTTTATTAAATTCGACATCTTTATTATACTGTATTTTTAGTTTTAGATAAAAAATTATTAAAAAAACTAAAAATTTATATATTTCGCTTGATTTTTTTTTAAAAATCTATTACTATCAAATTAATGAATATATTTTTTTAGCTAGCATAAATATTTTTAGTATATGCTAAATAAACTCTCGAAATAAATAATCTTCGAGTTAATAATTGCCAAAGGAGGTTTTTTATTATGAAAATCAGCAAAATATTTGGCGTTTTTCTTTCTTTAGCTCTATTTGTTGGAATGTTACCTATCAATATAGCTTTTGCTGAAGAAACACCAAAAGACACAAATACTGAAATCAAAAATGATTTAAATGACATTCAAAATGTCGACACCCCTAAAGATGATGTAGTTAGTCCTCAGGTAGAAGATACACCTACTACATACACCATTAAATTCGACAAAAACCAAGAAAAAGTTATAGGTGAAATGGCTCCACAGATAGTAGAAGTTAATAAATATGTAGAGCTAAATGAGCTTGCTTTTGATTGGCCAAGCTATAGTTTTTCTTGTTGGAATACAAAGCCAGATGGCTCAGGGCAAGATTATAAAAATTTAGCATTTGTAAAGGACCTAGCCCCTGCAAATGGCGAAATAACTTTATATGCTCAATGGGATGTACCAATTTACTATAGTTATCTTGACAATGATGGACCTGGTGGTGCAGTTATGCCTCCATATGGTTCAGTAGTTGGCCCTCCTACAATACAATATGTTCGTTATGGAAATCCTTATTACTCAGTCAATATTCCTAATAACTCAGAAAAATATATATTCCAAGGTTGGTTTACTGACCAATTATTCAAACATAAATATGTTGAAGGCTCTATTATCACCGAACCTCTTCATTTGGAAGGAAAATGGACTTGTTCTAAGAGAGAATTAAGTGTTGATTTTAAATTTGTTCCTGAAGATAGTTCAATGACATTACCTGAAGAAGTTATTTCGCAATGTCCTGTTTCCACTGTAACTAATCAATGTGAAACAGTAAAAGTACCTCAACATCTTATTTTAAAAGATGTTAAAACCGATAATGGCACATGGAAGTTTGTCTCATGGGATAAAACAGAAGTTGCTAATGTATCTGAAAATGTTGTTTTTGTTGGCACATGGAAGTTTATAAATTCAACTTCTCCTACAAATGAAGCACCTGTTATTACTGCATCTGATAAGACAATAACGGTCGATGATAAATTTGATCCTCTAAGTGGTGTTGTTGCTTTCGATAAAGAGGAAGGCGATATTACAAAAAAATTGGAAGTTACTAAAAACACTGTTGATGTAAAAAAAGCAGGTACTTACGAAGTTACATTCAAGGTTACTGATAGTAATGGTTTAAGTGCCACCAAAACTATAAAAATTACAGTAACAGAAAAAGAAATTGTTTCTCCTAAACCTACCCCTAATAAACCGGTAAATCCTACACCTTCTAAACCAAATACTCCTCCTGATACAGGTGATAATAGTAATGGTTCTATTTTCTTAATTGTTGGATTGGTAGCAGTTGTGGCTTTAATAGTAACTGTCTATTTTAAAAATAAAAATAGTATTTCTAAAAAATAAATAATAAAAAAATCCGATGAAAATCTATATGAGATTCATCGGATTTTTTATCTAAATTTTAATACATTTTATTTTTTAATAATGTAATTTTCATCATCTATCTTTACTAACTTCATTTCAAAAAATTCTTTGCAAATTTTAATTAAATCTTCAGTGTCTTTAACTCCTGCTGTTTCATAACTTGAATGCATTGCAAGTTGTGGCAAACCGATATCAACTGTATTTAGTGCAACTTTTGTATTTGAAATATTACCAAGTGTGCTACCTCCAAGAATATCACTTCTGTTTGTGAATGTTTGAAATGGTAAATTTATATCGTGAAGCAAACCTTTGAATATTGATGCGGAAACTGCATCAGTTGTATACTTCTGATTTGCATTGTATTTTATTACAACACCTTTATTTATTATTGGACGATTTGTTGGATCAGATATTGATGGCTGATTAGGATGTACTGCATGGGCATTATCAGCACTTATCATAAAACTATTTTGAAGTGCTTTACGATATAATATTGAATTACCACCCATTTCTTCAACAATTCTATTTAATGTATCAAAAAGAAATGTTGATGCCGCCCCTTGTTTTGTTTCACTGCCAACCTCTTCATTATCGAATATAGCAAGGATCGGTGTTGATTTTGGATTTTCTGCTGAAACAAACCCCTTTAAAGATGAAAATGCACACTGTAAATCATCGAGTTTTGAGCTGCAAACAAATTGTTGATTAGCACCAAGTACTGTTCCTTTCTGTCTATTGTAAAGAAACAAATCATGTCCAACTATATCTTCTTCCTCTACTCCACATTCTTTAGCTATCATAGCCATAAAACTATCACCCTCATCTTTTAAGCTGTAAAGTGGGAGCATATCAACTTGAGGATTAAATTTTTTACATTCATTCTGTGTGCGATCCATATGAATTGCAAGGTTTGGAATTATAAGCAAATCTCTGTCAACATTAACAAGTTTCTGTGAATATGTATTACCTTTTTTTACAACAATTCTTCCTGCTACTGAAAGTGGTCTATCCATCCAACTAGCCATAATCATACCACCGTAGCGTTCAGTATTAAGTGTTATATATGCACCACCACAGATTTGAGAATTTTCTTTTATTTTAAATGTAGGGCTGTCACAATGACTTGCTACAATATTAAATCCTTCTATTTTTTCTGGAATTACAAAGGCCATGATAGAAGAATTATTGCGACACACATAGTATCCCTTGCCTTTTTCAAGGTTCCAATTCTCTTGTTCATAAAGATGTGTATATCCTGCGTTTTCAAGTTCTTCTTTTACCCGTTCAATAGCATGGTATGGTGATGGACTGCGTTCTATAAACTTTAATAAACTTTCTATATTCTGCATAACATTATCTCCATAAATAATAATATATAATTATAATATAATTCCTTTTTTATTTTGTCAATCGAACAATACTGACCATTATATGGATTAGTTTACCATTAAATAATTCCAAACATAATTGCATACATTGCCCATTCAATAGAAGTATCTATAATCGGTATAAACTTTTTAACCCCTGAATGAGCTTCATAGATTGATTCCACTTTTCCAAAAATACACTGACTCTTTATATAAATTTTTACACCTTTTTCTTTAAGCTGTTCAAACGCTTCTTCTTGGTGTTTAGGCATTCCACCTGCGCCTAAAACAAGAGCCAAAACTGAATCACAATCTTTATAATGAAGTATTGTAGATTTATCTATATTTGGTGTTATATATATTAGTCCCACTTTTCTTTTTGGCTGTGAAATAAGCATTTCTTCTTGTATAGGTGCTTGCTTTTTTTCTTGAATATAATCGTTAGTTACACTTTCAAAAGCTGTAAAACCCTCTGTTTCCATTTTAGTAGCTGTTTTTGCTGATATAAGTCTATGATAAATAGCAAGACAAGTACCACAATAGCCTTCCATTGCTGATTTTATCGCTAAATTTACATTTTCTATTGCATCTGTACCTTCTTTTTGAAGTGGTAACTGTGCCCCTGTTAGAATAATTGATTTTTTGAAGTTAGGCAATGCACAGTCTAGATAAGCGCCGGTATATGCCATACTATCTGTTCCGTGCGTGATGATAAACGCATCATATTTATCTTTATTGTTCCAAATAATTTCTGCTATATCAGCTCTATCACTATCTTCCATAATAGAAGAGTCAATAAGCTTAAAATCATAAACAGATATATCTGCATTAGGATATTTTGAATAAGTTAAAATATCTTTTCCTCTCAAAGTGGGAACAAGACCATTTTGTGTAGGTGTACAAGCAAGAGTACCACCTGTTGTGATAAGTAAAATTTTGTTCATATTATTCTCCTATGTCAATGTACTGTCAAAAACAGTTTTATTTTTTATTATGTACCATAATTTTCTTTTCATCTTCCATATAAAATCTAATTACACAGCAATAATCAAATAAATTAAAATATTCAGCATTACTAATTTCATC